>DASUVL010000043.1:0-5164 GCA_036379015.1 Niastella sp. | reverse complement strand
AAAAGCTTGCCATATTTCGAGACTTTATTGCCGCAAAAAGCCGCAGTATAGAGCATTTAATAATTATTTCATGTAGGAGGTTAATTTTGCGATGAGCGGAGCTGCCTGTTATGTCAAAAAAACTGCCGGCGGCGAAAGAAGAATAAGGAAACAAACTAATATGTTTAGAAAGAAAATTGATGTAGATGTTATCAACGATGTGTTGAAGGCGTTAATGGAAGCGCAACCACATTCTACGTTTGTGCAAAGCTTATTTAAGCAATACCAGGAACGGGGTGGTTTAAGCAAAAAGCAACTGGAAGGGTTGTATAATAAAGCATTGAAAGTAAGTTCCATTCCCGCTAATAAACTGGCTACGCTGGAAGCGGTGATCCTGAAACGGCCTACCCGGTATAAATCGGCGCCCCCGCCCCCTAAGCCGATGTATGAAAAAGATGAACGGATCGGCCAAATGATGGATGCCATACTGGTCAAGTATCCGCAGCACAAACGAGTAGTTTTTTTAAAATCGAAATACGATAATAACGAAACGCTTACCCCGGCAGAAGTGTTAGAAGTAGAACGGTTCAATAAAGTGTTGAAATAATACAGAAATACAGCTGCAAGCAATACAGCTCCGGAGTAATTATCAAGTGCATTTGTTAGTTATGGGAGAACGTCAGTTTTAATGTATGCCCGAATAAAATAACCAGAAACTAAAAATCCCGCCCGAACGTACCGTTCAGTACGGGCGGGCATAAACAAAAAACAGCTCGTTAACTCTCCTCTTCGAAGTACAGCTTATAAAACTTCTTGCCACTCATTTCATCTATTCCTTTTTCGATCAGGTCACGACGACCATGAATATAAATATGGAAGTTCTTGTCGAGCTTTAGAACGGTTTTAAATGCGCGCTGTTGTTGTTTTACAGCCGATACGTGAATCGCGAACTCATCCTGTATTTCAAAGTTGCGCGATGACTCAAAGTTCTTTTTATAGTCCATGAATGTATTCACTACTTCCTCGTGGTGAATAACCTCATTGGTAAACTCCTCCATACTGAAATTCTCCTTGGTTTTGAAGTATTCCATGGAGCGGTTCAACATGTCTATCTGGTCGCTTTTTGACACGTCGAATTTCTCGGGGTATTCGTTGGTGATAAAGCTTTTGCAGAGGCTCAGGTATTTGTCGGTGTGGTGGTAGCTATCGGCATAGGGCACTACCTGTAAAAAATCAGTGACCCAGTATTGAGCATCGTTTTGTTTGTTGGTGGCATCTACCACACAAACTTTGTACCCTTCATTTGTATTGGTGTGAAAGATCAGACAGCCTTTATCGAGTTTATTGATGTTTACGCCTTCTTCCTGTATCACTTCCCAGCTTGGGCCATGCTGAAATACTTTCAGAAAGGTTTCTTTGGTTTCTGATTTGAATAAACCCACTGCCCGAATGAACTCGCCTTCAAAGGGTACCTCATCGAACATCACTACATAAAACTCCCCTTCCTTTACTTTTACATGGGTTGATTTGCTGTACAGGTATTGCGCCAGTAAAGCGGATTGTTCGGTAAAACTTTCCCTGTCCTCGAAGATTTTACGCACGTAGGTATAAACCTCATTCATTTGTATATCGCTGAGGTGGGTAAAGTGGTAGGATTCATTTTCATTAAAGGGCCCCAGAAAATATTTGGTGAGCAACGCCTTTACCATATCATCATTCAAGGTGAGCGGGTTAACAGAAAGCTTTAACTCTTCGCCCCGGGAAGGATTACCAACTTTATGAACGATCACCTGCTGCAACTGTACGCTGTCAATTCCGGTCATAACCTGTTTTTGAGGCCGCGAAGATAAGGTTGAGAAACTACGGAAAGAGAAAGTTTTGGCATGACCCCATCAGATGTTGATAATTTTTAATCTGCAACGGTTATAGAAGGCGGCTTGTCTGTTACAAAAATCGCACAATGAAATACATCGGCACCTTGTTAATTGCCTTACCGTTGTTAATAGTTTCCTGTAAAAAAGATCATGATGGGGACCAGCCGCCCGCCGGTGAAGACTATGGTTGTATTGAGCGCATATTCATTAAGAAGAACGAACACACTATTAATAGCGCCGATGTGCCAACTGTAGACAAGCTGTTTTCAGACAATGGGATTAATAATAGTAATTTCAGATATTTCAGGCATAGGCTGGTGACCCAGCAGAATCAATCGACTTCCTATGACAAATACGATTATATCTACGTTGATCAGTTTGCCAAAGACTTACGGGTTTTTCATGCAGTGGGAATTTTCAGTTTTAAAAATGATATCCTGTATTATGCTGAGCCTAACCCCATTGATGTTTCGGAACTGGACACTATTTCCCGGTGTACGCTACCCCGATTAAGAAAGTTGTTCCTGTATGATCTGGAAAAGTATTATTCTCGACAGACTAATTACAGTGATACCTGTTTTAATGCAGAATTTGGGTTTTTAAAAATACACGGTTCCAGAGAAGAGGGAGACAAATTTATCAAAGCCTGGCGCGTGACAACCAAAAACAGACCTTTGTATCCGGAAGGTTATTATGATGGTGAGGGAAATAAGATCCTCTTCTCAAGCGGGATATTTGCCATTTAAAAAGTGGGGTTTCCTGTAAGATGTGCCTTCCATACAGTATGGGATAGACTGCTTATTTTACATCAAAATCAATCACAATTTTTTCGCTGCGCGGGTGGCTCTGGCAGGTAAGAATATAACCGGCATCTACTTCTTCCTGTTCCAGGGCATAGTTGGTGTCCATATCAACCTTGCCTTCTATGAGTTTGGCTTTGCAGGTGCTGCAAACACCGCCTTTACAGGAAAAGGGCAGATCGGCGCCTTGCTGTAAGGCTGCTTCCAGTACGGTTTCGCCATCATATGGGAGATCAAAGTCAAAAGCAATTCCATCCAGCTTCACCGTAACCTTGCTTTTTTCAGTGGTCCCTTCTTCTTTTCCGACCTCCGACTTCTTACTTCTGACTTCGGCTTTCTGTCCCGGTGTGGTGAACAGCTCAAAATGTATTTTCTTTTTATCAATACCTTGTTGTTGCAGCCAGTCCTTAACCGTAAAGATCATTTGTTCGGGTCCGCAGATGAACGTTTCATCCATGGCGTGTACATCAATTAACTTTTCACACAGCAGGTTTAATTTACCGGCATCAATACGACCCGAATAAATAGTGGCATCGGTTTGTTCACGGCTGAGCAGGAAATGAATAGCCAGCCGGTTGATGTATTTATTTTTTAAGGCTTCGAGCTGTTCTTTAAAAATAATACTGTTCCGGTTCTGGTTACCGTATACCAGGGTGAACGTGCTATTGGGTTCGGTGAGCAAGGTGGTTTTAATAATAGATATAACCGGCGTAATACCGCTACCGGCTGCAAAGGCCAGGTACTTTTTTTTGTGGGTAGGGTCCAGTTCGGTATAGAATGTACCCGTGGGGGGCAATACTTCCAGTACATCCCCCTTTTTTAACATGTTATTGGCCCATACAGAGAATTTACCATAGGGCGCCTTTTTTATGGCCACACGAAGTTCATTATCGGTAGGACAGCTGCAAATGGAATAGGAACGGCGGACCTCTTCATTATTCATCACTGTTCGCAAGGTGAGGTTTTGCCCATGCTTGAACAGGTAGGCATCTTTTAATACAGCAGGCACCTCAAACGCGATAGATACACAATCGGGCGTTTCTTTTCTGATATCAGCAATCGTCAATTGATGAAAATGCGTAGCCAAAAGGGCAATTTTTTAGTGAAAACTATGCTTGTTGTTTACGGAGGCCGTCTACCAGTATCTGCACCATATTATCTTCCAGGAGTTCCCCGGGGATCTTCTTTTTACTGCGATGCCATGATTCTATGCCGCTTACAGCATGTAACATGATCAATACCGCAGTAGGAGCATCTATGGGTTTGATTTCTCCTTTGCGAATGCCTTCTTCAATAATCAAACCAATGCGTTGCCGGTAGGCTCTGCGTTGGCTTTGCATATTGGATAAGTACGGATCGGTAAGGTGCTTCCACTCGCGGTCGCTAACATATACCTCTTCGTAATTATCTACCATTTGCTTTATATGAAAACGGAGAATGGCCTGTATCTTTTCAATGGCGGTTTTATTGGGCGTGGCATCCACTTCCTCAATATGCGACATAAAGTTATTAGCTGTTTTAAAACAGATCTCCTGTAGTATCTCCGCCTTTGAACTGATATGATTATACAAACTGGCTGCTTCAACACCTACATGTTCGGCCAGGTCGCGCATGGATGTGGCGCTAAAGCCCTTTTCGCGAAACAGCTTGGCTGCTTTGGCGATGATCACGTCTTTCCTTGTACCGTTTCTGTTTCTTTTAATTTTTGCCATATGGATCGGGGATCAAAGATAATAAAATGCTAACAATTGTTAGCGTTATTTAAAGTATTACAGGTAAAAAATTAAAAATAGTTTACTAACGATTAATTGGCAATAACACTAAGTGGGCAGTAATGCTGAAAACAGGGCATAATCATGGCCGCCGTATAATAGGCGTGCAAATAGTCAATGTAGTTTCGTGTAGTATGTGTGAACACATACAGCCAGCAATCGTAAATAACAAGAAGGCAGCAAGTTAATAAATAGTCTGTCAAAACCGCTTTGTTGTTTCAGCACATCCAAAATTTCGCGTACGTTTGCACGCCGTCTCAACCTTGTCAATATGGCACATGGTTTTAAGAGGCTGTCATCTGATTCCTTCATTAATAATTAAATAGTCGCCCGGGGCCGCCTTTTATGGCTTGGCCAGAATGGGTTAAAAATTTGCTTATGTCTTTGATCGTTGTGGGCACCATGGCCTTTGATGCTATCGAAACGCCTTTTGCCAAAACCGACCGCATAGTAGGCGGTTCTGCTACTTATGTAGCTCTTGCAGCCAGTAATTTTATTACGCCGATCCAACAGATCTCTATTGTTGGTTTCGATTTTCCCAAAGAGGAAATGGACGAGCTGAAACAAAGAGGGGTAGAGTTAGAAGGCGTAAAAGTAGTACCTGATAAGAAATCTTTTTTCTGGAGCGGAAGGTACCATTTGGATATGAACAGCCGTGATACCCTGGTGACCGATCTGAATGTGTTGCTTGATTTTGATCCGGTAGTTCCCGAATCATACCAAAGCGCCGAGTTCCTGA
>DASUVL010000042.1:0-9521 GCA_036379015.1 Niastella sp. | reverse complement strand
CGGGTGTAAAAACCGTTAAAAATTTTGTCCTTACCCGTTATAATGAGGAAGGCTTCCTGGTAGAAAGCCAACCATGGAGCCTGGATGTTACATATAACCATCAACCCCGGTTATATGTAGAAGGATCTAAATTCCTGATATATAAAAATGGGTTACCGTTCTTGCCCGATAAACTGGAACTGGCCGATACCTTGCAGGTAATTATCGGCACCAACGCGCAGCCAAAGTTCGCTATTACTGAAAAAGACCTGCCGGTGCCCCAGGGAAACTATTATGATCTTGCCGCATATCATCCATTGCAGTATTCTTTACCGCTTACGTATGGTGTTGGGTTCGAAGGATTGTCTGCCACCGCTTCCGCCAAAAGAAAAGCACAGGCCAAACAACTAAAGGCGTACCTGCTTTTCTATGAGCAACTACTGGTGAACTACCTGGAGCAACTGGCTCATGTAAAAGATCTGTTTGCAGTGGATGATACAGTGACGCATACTTATTTTTCGCACCTGTTAACCAATACTGAAATAAATGGATTGAATGATATTGTGAGCGCCGGTCTTACGGCAAATACACTGCAACAACTGGAAGAAACAGAAACGATATTCCTCGATCGCCGCAACCGATTTTTAGATCATATGCTGGCTCGTTTTGCCGAACAATTTACGGAATATGCTTTGATGCTGTATTCGTATTCAGATAGCAAGGAGGTAGCCCAGGATCAACTGATAAAAGATAAAGTCGCGTTTTTGAAGGATTACCCTTTCATGAGTTATAATAAGGCGCGGTCATTCAACTATAAAGACCCCACGAAAGTGTGTGACCCTACGAATATGGCAGGGTTGACGATGCGCATTCGACGTGTGTTAGGGATGCCCGATACGGAGAAGATATTTATCGTAGAACATTTATTATTGCGGCCGCATAATAAACCAGGCACGCTGCTACCCCAAGGCGATCCGTTGTTACCTATCTGTATTGGTCCCAATTGTGACCTCTGTGGTGAAGAAGATCCCTATTCGTTCCGGTTGACGATCGTAATGAATGGAGAAACCGGATTAGCCAACAGTGGTATAGCGTTTCGCCGTTTTGCCGAACAAACCATTCGTAAGGAAATACCCGCGCACCTGGCATTAAAGGTTTGTTGGGTGTCAACCATCCAGCTGAAGGAATTTGAAACAAAATACTGTGCCTGGTTAGCGGAATTGAGTAAAGTTGAACCCGGTACGGTAACATTGAGCAACCTGTTAAAAGACCTGCAGACTGTATTTACCGCATTGAAGAATATTTATCCTGCTGCAAGTCTGCACGATTGTGTAGATGGTGACGATGAGAACAGGGTATACCTGAACCAAACTATTATTTAAAAACAAAAAACGTTTATATGCTACCGGTCAACACTGTTTTTCCTGAGTTTGTACCCGACCAGTTGCTCACGTCAGATGATCTGAACGAATTATTTGGTTACCTCGATGAACAGGGCCGGATGACGCGTACCAATTTAATTGGTATTGGTATTGTATGCGGACTGGAAGTAAAGATCAATGCTGCAAAAAATGCTATCACCATTACAAAAGGCACTGGTGTAACTTCTGAAGGATATCTGATAACTGTACCACCCATTACGTATACCGAATACAATACTTTTGATGCAGTAAAGGAAAAGTATTACGACAAGTTCGTGAACACAACCACCAAAACACAGAAGTTCAACCTGTGGGAAATAAAACAGGCCGGTGTTGATCCCGATGCCATTGACTTAACCGAATCGTTCCTTGCTGATAAAGTAGTGCTGTTGTTTGTGGAGTTACTGGGGGAGAACAACAAGAATTGTGATCCCAATTCGTGCGACGATAAAGGCGTACATGTCACTATTACCTTTAGGCCGTTGCTGGTAACAAAAACCGATGCGGTTTCCCTGATCGGCGCTACCGGTTCCCTGATCGTTGACACTTATACCGGTTTGCCGGAATTAAAAATGCGCCGGTTCAATGTGCCCAATACGAACCCTGTGACCAGTGCGCAAATTTTTGATGCCTATCAGTTTATACTGAACAATACATTCCTGACGGCTACGCAAAATGCTTTATCACAGGCATGGACACGATTCCTGCCTTTTGTGCAGGATGAATATGCCACCAATCCATTTACAGGCCTAGCCACCGCTTTTGCGTTTGTCAACAATGGGGCCATAACCACCCAACAGCTACAACATATACAATATGTTTACGATCATTTTTCAGATCTGCTGCAGGCGTATGATGAGTTTCGAAAAACAGGTACGCACATACTCAGTACCTGTTGCCCCGACAGTAGCTTGTTCCCAAGGCATTTGTTGCTGGGCGAAGCGATCCCGTTGCCTGCGGGAACTGTTTCTGCCTACCGGCATTATTTTATTTATTCTCCCCTGTTCGATCAACGGGAGATAATAGCTCAGCTGAAGATATTATTCAAGAAACTGGTATTGCTAAAGGAGAAATTTATCATTCCGGCAGTGAGTAGTGGATCAGCCAACTCAAATCAGGACCCTTACATTCGCATTACACCCAGCACGCTGGGAGATGTTGGGTTATCACAAAAAGCAATTCCCTATTATTACCAGGTTGCAACAGGGCCCTCGCCGTTGTACAAAAACTGGAGCCCGCAAAAAACATTGCTGGGCATACCACAACGTAATTTATCATACAATGCCAATCAATATAATGCTTCGGATGATTTTGTGTTGCAGCCTTTGTTGTTTGACCTGGAACCTTATAACTTCTTACGCATAGAAGGCATCATTGGGAAATCATACATCAAAGTGTTGCAGAACCTGAAAACACTCATCAATCAGAACCGGTTGCCCGTAGATGTGATTGCATTGAATACAGACAATACAAATTTATTACAGGGCATCAGTACATCCAACGCTTCTTCGTTTTCCCTATCGGGTGTTATCGACGACTTTGACATGTCTGATCTGAGCTGTCATTTCCAGGACCTGGAGGCATTGTATGAAGCCATGAAAAGTGAGATCCTGTGTAACTTGTGTAAAGAATTAAAATATTATTACGACCTCGATTACGGAAACCCGCCTTCTGGTGCTGTGCAAGCAGTATCGAAGGTGGCGCTTTTTGAAAATTGCAGTAAGGGTTATATCGTAAAGCCTGGTACGTATGGTTATTATATCGAAGAATTATACCGTTTAGTAGGCGATGATGATAATGTCACCTTTCAGTTGATTTCCGAATTACTGAACCTGCAAAAGCTGGTGGGCGGTAATAATAACGATACTACTACCTGGTTGGGATTCCTGGTTGCCTTTTTTGAGATCCCGATCAACATCATCCGGTTAGCCAAAACATTTACAGATGATATAAGTTCATTTGATGTAGACGAATATTGCCGGATACAAAAATTACTGGCAGAAAAAGCCAACACCGTTAAATTTTCCTATAATATATTTTCTTCCGATACCGGTACAACTAAAACCGGCGCCACTGCTATTACGCGAAACATGTTGACGCAAAGCAGTACCGGCAATTTGTTGCTAACGATTTTTTCGCTGGAAGACCTGTTCGATCACTTGGATGTATTAATATATAACTGCAAGTGCAGCGCTTTCAAAGCGTTAAAAAGAGAATACCTGGAACGGGTGGTAAAACTTACTTTATTACGCCAGTTTGGATACTTTACCAAACAACATCCGGGTATACAACACAAGGCCGGCGTGCCCATGGGTGGTACATTCATTATTGTTTATCACAACAAACCCAATGTAATTACAAAGGGAAAAGCGTTCGGTAATTTCGTGATCAGAGGGAAGGTAGTTGATCAGGAAGGTAATGGATTGCCCAGTGTGATAGGTTTGAAAGGAAGAACACAGAGCTATAAAACGGATGCTGATGGGAATTTTAGTATCAACCACAGGGAATTACCCTTCACTGTGATATTTAAGGCGCCATTGTTTGATGATAAAGAAGTAACGATAACCTCTGATAACCCCATACAGGTTGTGATGGGGGTTGAGGAAGGTGAAGAACCTGAAACCGCGATCGATAACATTACGGCCGGTACAGTGATCGCTGATTTTTATATTCCATACCGTTGTTGTTCCGATTGTCCGCCCATACAATATGTGGTGCCGGAATTGAAAGAACCACCACCAGCGAATGAAGGACCTGTTGCCAATGCAGGCACCGACCAGGTGATCACACTACCGGTTAGTACGGTTGTCCTGAATGGAAACGGTTCTACCGATCCTGATGGTTCCATAACCATGTTCCAGTGGACGCGGTTAAGTGGCCCAGGTACACCGGTGATCGTAACCCCCAACAGTGCACAGAGCAGTGTAACCGGTCTGGTGCAGGGAACCTATGAATTTGAACTAACCGTCACCGATAATAAAGGCAGCACGGCCCGGGACACTATGAAAGTAACGGTGAACCCGGCGCCGCGGGTGAATCAGCCACCGGTAGCCAACGCCGGGGCCGACAGAACAATAACACTGTCTGCAACCAACCCGTTGTTGCTCGATGGCTCCGCATCATCCGATCCCGATGGTACGGTACAACTATATAACTGGCAACGGTCAACCGGTCCAAATATGCCGGTGATCGTAGCGCCTAATGCAGCGCAAACACCAGTAACCGGATTGATGGCAGGTGTATATGAATTTCAATTGACGGTTACTGATAATGACGGCGCTACGGCTTCAGACAGTGTAGTGATCACCGTGGTATTACCTGAGAATAAGCCACCGGTAGCCAATGCAGGTATCGACCAGGTTATAACACTGCCGGTAAATTCCGTTACGTTAAACGGCAGCGCTTCTACCGATCCAGATGGAACGATCACCGCCTTTACCTGGAGCTTGATAAGCGGACCCAATACACCGGTGTTTGGTGCCTCCAATGCCAAAATAACCCAGGTGAGCGGATTGGTTCAGGGAACCTATCAGTTTGACTTAAAAGTAACCGACGATCGAGGCGATTCAGCGAGTGATACGATAACTGTAATAGTGAATGCCGCGCGGGAAAAATCATGCGCTCCGTTAAAAGACATAATAGCGTTGTTTGAAAAGCTCAGGGAAACCGACGATCGTTTCTCAACCTTTACCCAGATGTTCCAGTCGTATCCGCAGGTTGCAGCTTATTTTAAACAACTGGTGGCGGATCAGGTAGCGAGTATGCCGGTGGATAAGCAGATCGATTTCTTTGCCTCGCCTATTGGCGGATCAACCATTGATCAGTTGTTAATACAATGGTTGAAGCAGTTGCACGATATGATACTGGCCAATACAGAGGGGCTGCGGTTTCTGGCACTGGCGCTTTACCGGATATTGATGCAACTGGCCATGTACATTATGTGCATCCAAAGTGAAGATGCCGATAAGGCGAAAGTGCGGATGGATGAAGTGCTCAAACTGATACAGGAGCATACCGCAGCCTGGGTGGCGTTGCATAAGCAAAAGCCGTTTGGAACAAATGAACTGAATATGGTAATACAGATCCAGGCAGATCTGAAAGCAGAAGAAGCCCGTATTAATAATAACGGGGAGGCAACTACCAAACCAAATTACCTGAACGCGATCAGGGCAATCATTAAAATATTAGATGGCATGTAATGGGATTCGCTGGCAAACATATTATATTAAAACAGGTAATTGACCTGCAATACCATGGGCAGGCAGATGGCTTTGAGCTGCAGCGGCAGGTATCAGACTGGTGTCACCGCCACCTGATACCGCATATAGAAGATCAATTGGGAAGGCTGCGGACAAAGGGAAAAGTATATAAGATCGATAAGCTGGAAATTGATGTGCAAATTGATTCTGCCGGCAATTGGATGGCCGGTGCTACCGCACAGATCGTTCAAAAATTATATAACCAGGTAGAACAGGAGATACAAAAGTGTCAGGATGACCCCGCTTTGAATCCGGTAACCTATCCGCAGCTTTTTGTAGAAGCGTTTATTTACTTTCTGCAACATGGTCACTTACCGTGGTGGAGCCCGGTTACCACACACCACGTATGGCATGAAGAACTCGAAAATCTGTTGATCACGGGCTTTGGAGAAAAAGCCAAAGCCCAATTGCTGCAATTATTAAAACAACATGATGTACAGCAACGTGTATTGTACCAGGTTCCTGATGAGTTGTTTATTAAACTGATGGTGCAGATCAATGGCGGTATTGAAAAAGATATCACCAATCTCATCAACGACATCAAAAACCTGGTAAAAGACGCGGAGGAAAGGAAAACGGTACTAACGTTATTCAGACAAAGCGCCATGGCCTTTATTTATGAAGTGAATTCGCAACAGTTTGCAGAACACGTATATGCGCATTTTGTGCACCAGTTGTCGGCGCGCGGACATTTGCAGCATATCCCCATCAACAACGGAAAGTACAATACAACTGCCTTAAAGAAAGCCCTGGAACAGCAGCATGCCGGCACTTCCGGTTACGAAAAAGAGGGTAAAGAAATAAAAAAAGGCAAAGAGAAAGACAACGCGTTTTCTATAGCTAAAGGTGCTTCCAGTGTTAAGCAGGAAGGGATCTATATTCAGAACGCGGGACTGGTTATTACGGCACCGTTCCTTCCGGCATTGTTCAAAAAACTGGCGTTATTCGACGGTGATGCAATAAGGGATATAAACCGGGCGGTTTACCTGGTGCAATACATGGCATCGGGAAGAGAAAGAGTCGCCGAGTTTGAGCTGGGGATGGCAAAAATATTGTGCGGTATTGAATCTGATACGCCGGTAGATACCCATATGCGATTAACCAAAGAAGAGAAGCATGAGATGAACGATCTGTTGGCTTCGGCTATAGAATACTGGGAAATATTAAAAGATACCACACCGGAAGGGTTGCGGCAATCGTTCCTGCAACGGCCCGGCAAATTGCAATTTGTAAGGAACGAGTGGTTATTGCAGGTAGAACAAAAACCCTGGGATGTGCTGTTACAGCATTTGCCCTGGAACATCAGCATGATGAAGCTGCCCTGGATGCCACATATGTTGAAAACCGAGTGGGGGTATGTGTAGAAAGGTAAGAAGTAGGAGGTAAGTTTAGAAAGAAGCAGTTTTTAATAGAAGGACCTAATGTGGTAATAGTTTTGAGAAGTAAGAGGTAAGAGTTAAGAAGTATGAGGTAAGAATATCGAGAATTTATTACTTCCGTCATCCTACTTCCTACTTCTTATCCCTATAACCACTTAGACATATTTTAATCAATAAGATTATTTAAATTCGTTACACACAATTGTGTCGTGTTCTCCACCGCCGAAAAGTCACATACTAACCATGTAAACCGGCAACAACAAACGGCCGGCACTACCTTCTTCAGAAAGGCGGGGGAAGAAACATTCTTTGGATCCACCGAACAATCTTCCTTTTTCTCTCCAACAGTACAGGCAAAATTAACTGTCAGCAGTCCGGATGATCCGCAGGAAAAAGAAGCGGACGTTGTAGCTGACCAGGTAATGCGTATGCCCGATCCGGTAAGTATGCCGGCAGCTGGTAAGGAAGATGATAAATTACAAAAGAAAGATATTGATGCCGAAGTGCCTGCAGCAGAGATTGCCCATCCCGTGGTCAGCCGCATGATACAATGCAAGACGGCCATGCTACAGCCGAAAGGGATTACTGCCATTCAGCGCAGTAGCGTGGGTGAAGAGGTTGGTGCTGATATGGTAAGTGATTGTTGCGGATCGGGCAATGATATTAACAGGAAACATATTTCATTATATCCATCCGATGTTGTTCAACGAAGCGGCCGGGGCCCACCCACCGGCTCCATACAGTTTGAGCAATCGCTGTCATCATCTAAAGGTGGAGGCAGTTCATTGTCCGGTGATACCCGGCAATTTATGGAAAGTCGCTTTAACGCCGACTTCAGCGGCGTGCGCATTCATACGGGCAGTTATGCCCAGGGCCTCAGCACGCAGATACATGCGCAGGCTTTTACGCATGGCAATGATATCTATTTTAACAATGGAAAGTATGCTCCGCATACTTCCAGCGGTAGTTTATTGCTTGCCCATGAATTAACACATACTATTCAGCAGGGGGCCAGTCAATCTCATGCCGGCGGCAACGCGAATAATTCTGCTGTTGCCCGTAAACCTGTTATACAGAGGAGTTTTGGCGCTCCTGTTAGTCAGTTAGACAATGCCATACAACATGCAAAAAGTCAGGAAGGAAAAATAATTGCCAATAAGGAAGGTGGTGATGGCTACCGGACCGGATGGCAACAGTTACTGGAAATTTTCAAAAGCACCTTTGGTGAAGACAAGATCATAAGCGGTAGCGGTGGAACCGCAGTGCCCGGTACCGTGAGTGAAATGGATATTAAAAAGAAACGTACTGCTACAGGCGTAGCGGTGGTTGATCCTGACCATACCGATCGTACCATGACGGGCGATCGCGATGCCATGCCAAGCTGGTGCGGCATATTTGTATTCTGGGCCCTCAACAAGAGCGGCGTGCCCATGCCAAAATGGAAGCTGGGACAAAATGTATTGAAACCCGAATCGCTCAATCCGCCCGGTGCTATGCCCAAACCAGGTGATATTGCCTGGCGGCAGGCCTATTCGCATTTTGCGATTGTGGAAAGTGTATCAGGCGATACTGTGCGCACTGTAAATGGTAATACCGCTGGCGAAGATAATCTCGGCGGACAGGTGCAATCGCGCGAACACCCTATCAGCAACTGGACGGCCTTCTTCAATCCATTGGCAACTATGGAAGGTACCTTAGGCAATGGCGAAGGACCAGTTAATGAAACACCAAAAACACTCAGCGAATTACGAAAGGAATTGTTCAATGTGAGCCGGAAAGAAGATGGCGATCAGGAAGAGGCTTCCGCATCCACTGATGAACAAACCGTTCAACCCAAAACAGCACTCAGTACCTGGAGCGTTGATGGCGGCGGTCAGTTACAGGCCGGCCAGTCCGCTTCAGCCAACATAAATAACAATACGGTACAGCCGAAAGAAGAAGAACGAAAAGAAGAAGACGATAAACAGGCTGCATTACAAACACCGGCTGTACAGAAGAAACACCAAACAGGTATTTATTGTAAAGAGGAGCCGTGTGATTGTGAGGAACATGGTGTTCAGGCAAAATTTGAAGGACAGGAAAGTACATCTTATTCAGATAGTTCTTTGAGCGCGGTTATCGACAGAACCGATGAAACTATGGGATCAGGACAGGATCGTGGTCCTCCAGGCATTGCACAGGGAGAAGAAAAGGTACAACGATCAGTTATTGATGATGCCTTGTCATACATCGGTTCTATTACCGATTGTATCAGCCTTGACCTGGATGTTGCCAAAGGCTGTGCGCTGCAAAAAGCCCAGGAGGTTGCATTGCACATACCCGGTTACCGCGCCTTGCGTGTAGTGTTAGGTCGCGACCCGATCACCGGCGATGGCATTGACCGCAATGGAAGAAACTTCCTGGAGGCGGCATTCGACATCATGCCCGGTGGACTGCAGTTGCATCAAAAGCTGGAAGAACAGCACCAACTGGATGCAGCGGCG
>DASUVL010000041.1:0-8033 GCA_036379015.1 Niastella sp. | reverse complement strand
AACGGTGCTGTAATTATTACCACCAAATCGGGAACAAAGGGACAGAAAACAGAAGTAAACGTTAGTTCAACAGTCACTTTTTCAAATGTGCTGAAGCTGCCCAGGTTTCAAAATAGTTATGGCCAGGGATATTTAACTGATATTGATCCCAATGGCAATCCTGAATATTATAATGATCCTATCGAAAACTGGAGTTGGGGACCTCCTTTTACCGGAGAAGTGCAGGATTGGGGGCAGGAAATTAATGGCACCCGATTGCAGAAATCCTATTCGGCACAGCCAAACAATATAAAAAAGTTTTTTGACCTGGGCCGTATGATCAGCAACACGGCAACCTTTGCAGGATCAGGAGACAAAACAACCTTCTACCTGTCGCTCAATGCGCTGAACTCAGATGGCATTATGCCTTACAAAAAAGACAATTACCACAAATACAATGCACGGTTCAATGGTTCCGCTCAATTCAACAACAAGTTCTCGGCCGGCATTGGACTTAATTACAGCCGCATTAACAGCAACCTGGTGCAGGGCGGGCAGGGTTCAGGATCTGTATATGATAATCTGTTGCAAACACCCCGCGACATACCCATTGACAAAATGGACGACCTCAACAATCCGTATTACGGGTATGGTTTTTTGAACCAACGCGGCGAAGAAGTATACGGTTTTTATGGAGCATATACGGTAAGTCCTTATTTCCTTTTACAAAATTATCGCAATGAAAATGATGTAGACAGGGTAACCGGCAACTTCACCATCACGTACAAGCCGGCGCAATGGCTTGATATTGTGGAAAGAGTTGGCGCCGACGTATATGCCGACCGCAGAAGACTTAAGTATCCTAAATTCACTTATTTCCCTGCAGATGAAGAAACCCACAATTACGCCCGTTCAAATGTTCAGTCTGAAACCGGCGAATACCGGGAAACCCAATTCAATGTGAGTGAAATTGTGCACGACCTCATGATCACCGGCAGAAAGCGGGTAGGTAATATTACCGGTAGCCTGATGTTGGGACACAATATCAGACAGCGGACTGTATCGGTACTGGAGGCAAGCACCAATGAATCGTTCGGTTTGATCGTGCCGGGCTGGTATAACCTCGATAACAGCAATGGCCCGCTGAACAATTACAATGAGTTTAGCCGCAGACGCCTCACCGGGCTATATGCACAGCTTACACTTGGTTTCAATGAAATGTTATTTCTTGACCTTACTGCCCGTAACGACTGGTCGTCGACGTTACCAGAAGGAAACAATTCTTTCTTTTATCCCAGCGCCAGCGCATCCTTTGTTTTTTCAGAATTCATGAAGGATGGCAGCCTGTCGGAACTGTTGAGTTTTGGTAAAATACGGGCAAGCATTGCCCAGGTTGGTAATGACGCCAGTCCTTACCTGTTAAACAATTATTATGCAAGGCCCGAAATAGAAGGAAGTTTCGGCACCACCACTTTTCCATTCAATGGCGTACCGGGAATTACCCGTTTCGGCCGGATCGGTAACCCCGATCTTAAACCGGAGATCACAACAGCTTATGAGGTAGGTACAGAACTGAATTTCTGGAATAACCGGCTGTACATTGACTTTTCTTATTACAAAAACAGATCGAAAGACCAGATACTCACCATTCCGATCTCAGAATCATCGGGATTTACCAGTATGGTCATTAACGGTGGCATTGTGGAAAACAAAGGCGTTGAATTAAGTGTTCGTGGAACGCCGATACGTACGGCCGGCGGCTTTTCACTCGAATTATATGGCACCTATACCCGCAACCGGAATAAAGTGGTAGACCTGGAACTGGAAGGCGTTACGCAGGTATCATTGGGCGGGCTGGCAGACCTGTCGGTAGTAGCTGCTGAAGGAAAACCGTATGGTACTTTTTACGGGGTAGATGTACTGCATGATGACCAGGGAAGAGTGATCGTAGACAGAATATCCGGCATACCACGTGAAACCGCCGGCGCTGTTCATTTCGGCTCCTACAATCCTGATTATATAGCTTCATGGGGAGCCAATGCACGATTCAAAGGATTCAGCCTGAATATTCTTTTTGACACCAAACATGGCGGGCAGTTTGTTTCCCGCACCAAGGATATCCTCGCTTTTGTGGGCACATCATGGGAAACAATTGAATTTGGCCGCACGCCTTATGTTTTTCCCAATTCGGTGTACCTCGACCAGGATAATAAGCTCGTGGAGAATACGACCGTTAAATTTTTGCCACAGGACTACTTCAGCAATTTACCATATGGGCGGAATGTTATCGATGCATCATATGTTAAACTAAGAGAAATAAGCATCAGCTATAAAATTCCACGGAACTTACTTAAAAACACACCGTTCGGCGATCTTACGTTTGGCCTTTTTGGGAACAACCTGGTACTGTGGACGCCTGATGAAAATAAATATGCCGATCCTGAGATCAACTCGGCTGGCGCTACCAACCTGCAGGGTTTCGACTTTACCGCGCAACCCTCGCAGCGGAATTTTGGCTTCAATATAAGTGTCAGTTTCTGATCTAAACTCTTCATTAAAGATTTTTTGTTATGACAACATTCAATATAAATATAAGATACAGGTGGTTGCTACTGCTGGTGGCAGCGTGCATTGGATTTACAGGATGTAAAAAATTTCTGGATACCAGAGAGAACCCGAATTTATCATCCAGGGCTTCTGTTGAATTACTGCTTCCCGCTGTACAGGCTGCCTTAGGGCATGTGCTGGGCAATCCACTTCAAATACATGGCGGCATCTGGGCACAATTCTGGACACAGAACCCTACCGCCTCTCAATACAGAAGCCTCGACCAGTATTCTATAACCACCACTGGATTCGACAGGCCATGGCGCATGTTGTATTCAGATGCGATGCAGGATATACAGGAAATACTGACCCTTACACAGGGAAAGCAAGCATCTAACCAATACACAGCCATTGCCCTGATCATGAAAGCGTATGCATTTCAGTTAGCCACGGATGCATTTGGGGATGTACCCCTGACACAGGCAGCAACACCCAACGTTACCAACCCCACGTACACACCGCAACAGCAGATATATGACAGCATTATTGGTTATGTGAACAGGGCAATTGCGCTGATCGATGTTGATGCTGAAGTAACACCGGGCTCAGATGACCTGATCTTCCAGGGAGATATGGAACAATGGCTGCGTTTTGCCAATACGTTCAAATTGCGGGTGCTTTTACGAATATCGCAGGTAGCCCCGCAAAAAGCGATAGCTGAAATACCAACATTAAACAATGCCCTGTTCCTTGAAGAAGATGCACAAATTCAATACACTGCTGTGGGCGGCAACCAGAATCCATTATTTTCAGAAATACTGGGTCTGGGCAGAACACAGAATTTGGTGGCGAGCCAAACAGTGGCAAGATATATGACCCAAAACAGGGACCCACGCGCTGATGTATTCTTTAACAGGTATAGGAATCCAACAACCGGAGTAGATTCTATCATAGGCATTCCGCAGGGATCATACAGAACCAACACCCGGGTATTGTCGTTTCCTTCTCCCATAGTAGGCGCTAATGGCCAGGACGATGAGAGCGCCGATGCACCCGTTAAATTCATGTCTGGCGCTGAAAGCAATTTTTTGCAGGCCGAAGCGGTGGTAAGAGGATGGCTGAATGTTGGCAAGACGGCGAACGCATTATATCAGCAGGGCATGCGGTCAAGTTTTGCATCTTACAATGTACCAGGCATAGAAACCTATCTCACCAGTTCACCCGCTGCCCAATGGCCTGAAGGCGCAACTGCACAGATCAGGGCCATTATTATTCAAAAATGGCTGGCGATGACGGGGAACCAGGGTTTTGAAGCATGGAGTGAATGGCGACGCACGGGTTATCCCGATTTCTTTACCGTATCAAGGGCAAGCGCCTTAGGCGATAACAGAATGCCTGCGCGCCTGTTGTATCCCAGCTCAGAAGTAACGAGAAATCTTAATTTCCCTGGTATAAAACAAATATATGAGACTGTTTGGTGGGATGTAAATTAAGATTGCTCTAAGGCACGTATCACCCGGCATGGATTTCCTGCAGCAAACACATCGTCAGGAATATCGCGGGTAACTACACTGCCGGCGCCAATAATACTTCGGTTACCGATGTGTACGCCGGGGCAAATAACAGCACTGCCCCCTACCCATACATCGTCACCGATGGTAATCGGTTTGGCAAATTCCAGTCCGGATGCTCTCTCTTTGTAGTTGATGGGATGGGTTGCCGTATAAATTTGCACGTTAGGGCCAAATAACGTACGGCTTCCTATTGTAACAGCTGCCACATCGAGTATTACACAATTGAAATTGAAGAATACGTTTCGCCCTAATGTAATATTATACCCATAATCGCAATAGAATGGCGGCTGCAACCAAAGGCCTTCTTCTGCATTAGGTATGAGTTCTTTTAAGATCCGGTTGCGCTCATCAGTCTGGTCTTCTCTTGTATCGTTTAGTTCTTTGATCAATAACCTGGCTTTCATCCTTTCTTCGGAAAGTTGTTTATCCAGCGCATTATAGAGCTCACCGGCCAGCATTTTTTCTTTTTCTGTTTTCATAAATGCTTTTGCATAAAAATTGTGCCTTTGCACTAAACGATCCTCTTTAACCGTCTTACATAAAAAAGGTCCCGCCTGGGCGGGACCTTTTTATTATAATATCTTATAACACCTTTGGGTATTTCAAAAGTCCTAACCGAGGTATTGATTTTTCCATACATCAAAAGCAGCCTGGTATTTTTCCTGGGCAGGTGTAATAATCTTTTCTTCTTCCTTAATAGGATCCATGTTAAACCGTTCCTTCAACCAGCTTTTATATTCCTCTGCATACTCACTCGGTTCATTTTCGGGATCTCTATAAAAACTAACTTCCTGATAGGTCATCGGCTCAGCATCCAGGGTAAGCAATTGCAATAACCCTTTAATGTTTTCAGCAACAATATACTCTCCGCCCTCGTCGCCAAAAAGCACTACCGGTAACGAATCCAGATTTGTCACATCATCATATTGCCATAAAGCATAAAAAGAACCGGAACCGTTTGCCTGGGCGAAGGGCATTAGTTTGTCAAGAAATGCAGGCTCTGGAGACCAGCCATTCTCCAACCCGCCTTTATCATCATACATCAAACCAAATCCTTCTGAATATTCTTCAAACCCTGTTTCGTCCTGAAACTCCAACAGCTGGGCTAATGTTTCCGGAACAGGTTTACCACCAAAGTTTTGTGCAAATTCCTGTAAGGTTTCCATTTGATCGATTTTAAGGTACGCGAATTATTTTCGAGTGCGCAATATACGTTGATGCTCAACCTTGCAGAAAAAAATCAATAAACACTTGCCGCAATTGCTTCACCTCATTCCTCCGCCAGTTTGATGCCCGTTTGCGTAAAAATGATCTTTCTGCTCTTATACAAGTTGCCCGTTGTCATTTTAAAAACCTTTTTACTCATACCAAAAAAGGCATAAATATCTTCGGGGCTCGACTTATCGTTGTATGGCAGGTAACCATTATTTTCTTCCAGCAGACGCAACACTTTACCGGTTTCATCTTCCACGCGCTGATAACCTGGTTTTCCCAACCCTACATCTATCTTGTTCTCTTCACGAATGTTTTTGATATAGCCCTTCAAGCGGTCGCCCACCTGTATTTCATTGAAAATATCATTGAAATGCAGTACGCCTGTATGCTGGTTGTTGATGATCACCAAATACCCGATATCTGTACGGCGATGTACCAGTAAGTCAACCTGGTCCAATTCTTTTACGGTAAGCAGTTCATTGCTAAGATCATTTTCAAACTTTTCGGAGGCAGCTACGCGGCCGGTCTGCTCATCGAGGTATATTTTGACGAGGTAATGCCCGCCCAGGCGCATTCCCATTAGTTGCTTTGATTTGGGAACGAACAGGTCTTTCATGAGCCCCCAATCCATAAATGCGCCCTGCTGTGTTACAGACACCACTTGCAGGTATACTATATCACCTATTATGCCTATGGGTTGCTGTGTAGTGGCGATCAGGCGGTTTTCCGAATCGTGGTACACAAATACGTTCAGGATATCGCCTACTTCCGCACCAGGGGGTATAAACCGTTTGGGCAGCAGCACAACATCCTTGCCTTCACCCAGGTACATGCCAAAATCGAATGCACGGGCTACCTTTAACGAATTGTATTCCCCAACTTTAATCCTGCTATCTGTCATTTGCCTGTTTTTTGTGCAAAGAAACGCTATAAGCGCACAACTATCAACATTTGTCAAAATCAGGTTAGCCGGAACCTGGTTAAGTTGTTAAAAATCACGATATCAAGCCATTCATACCAGCAGGATCCCGAATCCCGGTGCGGTCATTAACCAATACATAACCGGGAACATTCAAATACTGTGAGGCCAAGGTATTAGGTTTGTGCCCGTGTTTGAAACCCTCCATTACATGGAACCTATACATGCATAAATGCACTCATTTGAGATGATTTTATTTTACACAAAACGAGCGGAATAATTTGAATATATTCTTTAGTCTACTATTTTTGTGTAGTTTTATATCTTATGCAAAAGGTCCGGCACTTATCCGTCGGTGACCGCATTAAATGATGTAATGGCAGGCAATAGCTAAAGGATAAACGGCCCGGGTTTGCGACCATTTTTTAATACATCTATCACACTTTATGACGAGGATACAATTTGAACAATTAAGCAATCAGGAGCAACTCAATATTATTGGCCGGGATGGCGTTTTTATAGCGGAAAGAATTGCAGCCGGAAACAGGGTGTACCTGTACATCGTGCATTCATTTTATGTTGAATTATTACACGAGCTTTCGAATGTAAACAGCCAGGGATTGACTGTATTTAAAATTTTCAACGACACGTCTGAATTCGCTTTATACCCCGACAAAGCAGATCCCGAAAGATTATTTGTATAACAATGTGTTATCTCTCAGCCGAGTAAAAAGAATGGTGCAGCTTTTTAGTATGCGCATTGAGGGCCTTTTTATAAAAGGGGAAAAGCAGAACGGAAAGAAATTTCATAATTAAAGGGTTACGAATGTTAAAAGGGAATCATGCCTGTTTTTATAACGCGCAGCAAGGCGCTTTATTTTATTACAGGCAAAAGAACTCCTTTTTCTTTACACATTCAAACCCGCAGGCCTTACACTCTGCTAAGGCATTGACGGGCAGGCAATACAGGAGATCATTATGGAATTATCTGCCACAACTCGGCATCATACTGATTTTCGTACCATTGTTCCAGCTTGGCTTTGAGGGTATATTATGTTTTCAATATTACACCAGTTTCCTGAATTAGAAAATGCTAATTATATTTATAGCAAAACGCATAATCGTTAAATATGAAATATTCAATAAACGACGGATTTCCTTATTATATAGAACTTTTGGGTAATGCAGATTACCGGCCACTATTTCTGGCTAAAGAAGCCATCACCCTGCTTGGTCCTTTGACTGAAGAGAAGGCAAGCTACCGGTATGCCGCTGACAAATGGAGTATAAAACAAATAATTGGTCATATAACTGACCATGAAAGAATTATGACCTATCGCGCCCTGCGGTTTAGCAGAAAAGATAAAACATCGTTACCCGGGTACGACCAGAACCTATTTGTTGACAACAGCCGATTTGATGAACAACCGGTAAGCCAGCTGATACAGGATCTTGAGAACGTACGGAATGCTACCATAAGTTTTATGAATTCATTATCTCCTGAGCAACTAGCGCTTACGGGCACCGCCTGGAAATATGAATTAACAGTAGAAGAATTTCTGAAAGCAACTATCGGACACGAGTTACATCATATAGCCATCATCAAACAGAATTACATGGTGTAAATAGTTTCATATACAAAATACGATACCGCCTCCTATGTTTGCCAGAATAGGAGGCGGCCTTTTTTTATGCCTGTGGCGTCGGCTTCCTACCAGCGGAATACCCTAACGAGGTAATTTAAACGAATAAAATGCCAACATTCAGAAACTTTTAATTGATAGAATTTCTAAATTTTG
>DASUVL010000040.1:0-4731 GCA_036379015.1 Niastella sp. | reverse complement strand
GCAGACGCCCTTCAATCAAACTGTTCCCGCTCAAAACGCTACCTCTGGTTATAAAAAAATAGGTACCGAGTCCCTGTATTTTCAAGATGGCGGGTTCCTCAATGTGCTTACCGGCGGCTTACTACCTGCTGCACCATCTGGCTGTAAGATCACATTTGCAGGTAATATCATGAAATTAACGATTGTGTACGATACTGTTACCACGCAGGACTACCAGGGCATCCCGGCAAAATTGACCATTCATTCCGTTTTGGTGGCCACCTTGCAAAAACGCTGAGGCATAAGGGGGGATCCCGTTACAACGTAAGTGCTATCGTATTTGTCTTATTTTGGTTGAAATACTCTCAGGTTGAAATAGTATTTTTGCCACGTACATTTCTGCCCTAACCAAAACTAAAAGTAGCGTTTATGAGAAAGTTAACCCCTTTCCTGCTCCTCAGTTGTGTTTTATTTGCATTGATTTCCTGCCAGAAAGAAAAAAGCCTTGATTCGTCGGGTGGTAAATCCGGTGCTGGCTATGCCGAAGTAGGTACCTGGAAATTGCTTTTCATAAGATCTACTGCCTCACAATCCATTATAATTAGTGATCGGATCAACGAAACAAAAGATGTTACCATCAGGGATTTTACTTCCACAGATAATGGCGGTACCCTCAAATTCACTGGTTCCACAATGACCACCACGGGATTAACCTTTACAATAGATGGGATCGCTAAAACATATTTTTATATTAACGGGTCAGTGGATGATTCTCTGGAAACCCCTTTTGCCGCCATCTTGCCACCCGCGAATTTAGCAGATGGATATAAAAAGATCAGCCCCGATTCATTGAATTTTCAAACAGGCGTGCTTTCGGCCATTATTTCGGGTGGAACGCAAACCATCCCCACCGGTTACAAGCTGACATTCGATGGCGATAAAATGATAATGACCTCTGCATATAATAACTCTAAACGGACGTTCATTTCGGGCGCAACGCAATGGGTGGTCGATCAGGAAGTGACCGACATTGTATTGCAAAAACAATAAAGGTCACTGGTTTTGCACCAGCAACCTTCAAAGCTGTTAACCTACCTACTGAGCCTTAGCGAAGCTTCGGCGAAGCAAGGCCGGCCGGCAGGCTTGTGAACCAGTCAACTTGTTAATTCGTAAACTTATCAACTCGTCAACTTTTTAACTTTTCAACTATTTCTTCGACACCTCTATGATCTTGTCATCGTTCCCATTATCTGTACAAACATATACTTTACCCTCAGGCGAAATACATACATCGCGCATGCGGCCGTATTTGTTGGTGTAGAACTCAAATACACTGTCGATACCTGTACGGGCTGCATTCAGTTTTAATTGAATAAGCCGTTTATCTTTTAACACAGCCAGTAACAGGGAATGTTTCCATTGTGGAATCTGGTCCTTGTCATAATATTCCAGGCCGCTGGGGGCAATAGTGGGTGTCCATTGTTTAAGCGGTTCACGCACATTGTTAGCTGAGCAAAAGGTTTGTTCTGAGCTGGTGTTACACAGCCCCATAACATTGGGCCAGCCATAATTACGTCCTTTTTCAATGATATTGATCTCATCATCCGAGCTGGGGCCGTGTTCTGAGCTGTATAAGATATTATTCGCATATACCAGTCCCTGGGCGTTGCGGTGTCCCATACTCCACACTGCGCTACCGGCTGTTGGATTATCCGATGGTATGGTACCGTCGAGGTTCAATCGCAATACTTTGCCATTAATAGCGGTTTTGTTTTGTGGGGTAGATTGATCATTGGCATCGCCGATAGTGATGAACAATTTTTGATCGGGCGTAATCAGTAAACGGCAACCATTATGTATGCCGGCGGCTTTAATATTATCCAGAATGATCTGCGGGCTGCTTAATGCTGTACCATTATAGGTATAACGAACAATTTTCTCCTGGTAGTTACCGCCATTCATATAGTTGTAGGCAACAAATACATGCGGTGTGGTAGAGAAGGACGGATGCAATACCATGCCAAGTAAACCTCCTTCGCCCTGGGCTGATACGTCAGCAATGGTTAATAATGGCGTAACGGCGCCTGTAGTAGGATTAACGCGGCTGATCTTTCCGCTACGTTCTGTCATCCAGATAAAATTATCCGGTCCCCATAAAATTTCCCAGGGGTGCGATAGTTTGTTGGTAAGAATGGTGTCTTTGAGTACGGCTACAGTAGTATTATCATCGTTCTCATCCTTCTTGTCACAGCACATAACAAGAACCGAGATGCATAAACAACTGTATACTATTAATTGTTTCATAAAATAAGATTTTCCAATACTGGTGTAACGAAAACCATGCCGCTACGACTAAAGTGATGCACTGTTGACAATGTAACAACAGGATGGCGCGTTTAAAGGCGCCAGGAATACCCCGCCTTCTTAACAGTTTGTGAATCATTGAAATGGTAAGCGGGGTGTAGCAAAAAAGTGTACATTTATAATACATAAAACTCTAAATTGATATGAAATCTCGTAATCTGATCATCGTCATTGTGCTGGCTGGTATTTTAATATTAGGAGGTTGTGGATGTGGTGGCTATAATAAAATGATTAACCTCGATGAGAATGTAAAAAACAAGTGGAACAATGTACAGAGCGATTACCAACGGCGTGCAGACCTGATACCTAACCTGGTAAGTACTGTAAAAGGGGCTGCCAATTTTGAAACGACAACGTTAACGCAGGTAATTGAAGCTAGGGCAAAAGCGACTTCTATGAATGTCAATGCCGAAAATCTTACGCCTGAAAAAGTTCAGCAATTCCAACAAGCGCAGGGGCAATTAAGCGGTGCATTAAGCAGATTGCTGGTGGTGGCAGAACAATATCCTACATTGCAGGCCACACAAAGTTTCAGAGATCTGCAAGCGCAGTTGGAAGGTACTGAGAACCGCATTAAAGTTTCCCGTAACGATTTTAATACATCGGTACAGGAATATAATTCAGTAGTTCGTCGTTTTCCCAATAACCTCTTTGCTGGTATGTTTGGATTCCGTGTAAAAGAAGGATTCACAGCAGATGCTGGTTCTGAGAAAGCACCTAAAGTAGATTTCCAAAAATAATATACATGGCATTTTCTCTCTTCCCTAAAAGGAAAGCATTTTTTTCGCATGACGAACAGGAGCGTATTATAAGCGCCATTCGCCAGGCCGAACAACAAACCAGCGGCGAGATAAGGGTATATACCGAAAGCCGCTGCCGGTTTGTTGATCCCTTAGACAGGGCCGCGGAAATTTTCTGGGGTCTTAAAATGGATCTAACCAAAGACCGCAACGGTGTATTGGTATACGTAGCCATGAAAGACCATCAGTTTGCTATTCTTGCCGACCAGGGTATTCACGAAAAGGTTGGACAGGCATTCTGGAACCAGGAGGTCGCGATGATGAACACGCACTTTAAAAATGCCCACCCTGCTGAAGCTATTGAGGCGGTGGTCAATGATATAGGAGTGGCTTTAAAGACCCATTTTCCTTACGACCGTTCAAACGATAAAAATGAATTACCCGATGACATGGTGTTTGGAAAGTGATTGGAAGAAGTTGCAAGTTTCAGAGCTTGCCCCGATGTGTCGGGGTTACAGGGAATGTTGAACCGTTCTTCTTCCATGTAACCTCCCAACAAATTAGGGAACTGGTAACTGTTCAAATTTTTGAAAGGCATTTTATATTAGTACTGTAGTAATGATAAATAGACTGAAACTTCTTTTCGCATCGGTGTTATTGTTTGTGTCGTTTTTTGCGTCGGCACAAAATATCCCCGCCCGACCGAGTCCTCCCAGGCTGGTAAATGACTTTGCTGGTGTGTTATCGCCTGCAGAAGAACAACAGCTGGAACAGCAACTGATCGCCTACGATGATAGCACCAGTAACCAGGTGGCCATTGTGCTGGTTAAAACGCTCGACGATTATCCCATCGAGGAATATGCGTTGAAATTATTTCGCGATTGGGGCGTTGGAAATAAAAAGACCAATAATGGCATTGTAATTCTGGCCGCTATCGATGATAGAAAGATCCGTATTGAAGTAGGCTACGGTTTGGAAGGAGCCATACCTGATATTACGGCCAATCATATTATCCAGAATGATATAGCCCCCAGCTTTCGCTCGGGTGATTATTTTGAGGGTTTATCAAAAGCAAGCAGTTCTGTAATTAAAGCAGCTGCCGGCGAATACAAAGCGCCTGCCGGTTACCGGAAGAAAAAAGGTGGTGGCAGTGCGTTGCCATTCGGATTTCTTATTTTCATCATCATCATGGTAGTGATCTTTGGTGGCCGCAACCGGGGCGGTGGCGGTGGATTCATGAGCCGTCGTGGTTCTGGCTGGCTAGGCCCCTTTATTTTAGGCAGTATGCTTGGCCGTGGTAGTGGTGATAGCGGTTGGGGCGGCGGTGGCGGCGGTTGGTCTGGTGGTGGCGGCGGAGGATTTGGCGGTTTCGGTGGAGGAAGCAGTGGTGGCGGTGGCGCCAGCGGAAGTTGGTAGAGAAGAATAAATGTGCTAATGTGATAATATGATAATGTGATAATGAAATACAGCCGTAAGCGAATACAAATGCAGAACCCGCAACTCAAGACCTGAAACTGGCAACTGGTATCCTGTTTTGTCAACTTCTACAGTCTACATTCGATATTTAATATTCGACATTTAATAAAAAAGGCTCTCCCGAACAGGAGAGCCTTTTTTATTAGAAATATATTACTACGAAGAATCCAGA
>DASUVL010000039.1:0-15519 GCA_036379015.1 Niastella sp. | reverse complement strand
CAAAAAAGGTGGTTTGGCAAATGCCATTAACAGCAAAGCAGGCAATAAATAGATGCCCATCATCTTGTTTACGAGAAACACAATAAAGATATATGTATCAGCTGCTATCCTGATGTTGAACATCCAGCCAATCATCTTAAGCATAATAAATTTGCCCAGATAAATGGCGGTGAGCACCAGGCAACAATAAAATAACAATAGCCACCGGTTCATGCCGGGTACTATATTATGATAATCTGCCACAAAACTCAGGAACAATCCGGTAGAGATAATAAATAAGATGTTCAGTAATAAAGAAGGTAACGGCGATTGCAGCACCTGGTCGCGGATCTGTGCCTGCCGCATGGTAACCCTGAAAAACAAGGTGTTCAGGTTATCCAGGTACTTCATGAATACAATGCGAATGAAACCAAAGTAAAACAACAGGGCACACAGAAAATAAAACATGCTTTCGTCACGACTGGCCTTTTTAAGTTGTTCGGTGATCTTTACACCCTGCCCATAAAAGTTGAAGTACGGATGATTGCGTAACGCATTATGAAACCCCTGCATGGAGGGTTGAGGCTCAGGCATTGACGGTCCTTTTGCTACAGAGGCCACCGGTATTTCCGTATCGGGCCGTGCGGCAACAACCGGCGATTTTACCTCCTTTGTGCTATCAACCGAATCTGGTGTGGCAGTAACCGCACTCGTATCAGGTAATAGTTTCGTAGACGTGTCTTTTTTAACGCCAGGCGTATCGTGCTGTTCCCTGACCGGAACAGTATCCTTTCCGCTTTGCGCAAGCGACACAATGAATAAACAACAACCAAAAACGAGTAGTAGCAATTTCTTCACAGGGAACATTTGGGTTTGCAAAAATATTGTAGTGCCGCCATTGACTGAAAAGAATTTATTGACTAAAAATAATTAACGTACCCAATATGGATCTTTGCCTGCCGCATGTTGAATTTAGTATCATCCCGCTTACCTACGGCATACGACAAATTAAAAATACCGGCCTTGGTTTCAAATGCCATCCCCAAACCAGTGCCCCAGTAATTGTTACTGGATCTGGCATAACCGGCGCCATTTTTCGACCAACCTCCATCTACAAAATAAAACAAGAACGAATTACGCCCTACCAGATACCGGTATTCCAGGGTGCCAACTACATATTGCGATGCAAAAATGCTCTCTTCATCAAAACCACGCAATAATTTATATCCACCAATTTGAAATAACTCATTCCGGTATATGGCCGGACTTTCAAACCAACCGCCGTTTACAGCGGTTTTAAGGGTTGAAACCCGGGTCAATTTAAAAAAATGCGCCAGTGAGCCTTTCAGCTTAAACTGGTAACTAGTCAGCTTTACCGTATCGTACAGGCTGTTGAAATCGAAGGAAGGGTCGCTTTCATCTTTCAGTCCCACGATCACATTATTTTTTTTGATCTTCTTTGAGCCGGCCGCCACACTTAACTGCCAATCATTTCCCTGGCGTGGGTTAAACCTGTAATCGGTATTAACCCACTCATAGTTTATACCCAGGTTCACGGACCTTATATCGGCCTGCTCGGGCAAACTGCGGCTATTCTTTGTATACAGCGTATCTACCGTTAATACATTGGTTTGAAAATTCTGAATGAACACACTGCCGCCCTGACTCGAAGAAAGGGAATATTGCGCACCCAGCTGCATATTAATATTAACAAACGAGGAATCTTTCTTGAATAAATTGAAACTGGCGTTTACTCCAAATGGCGAACCAAACAGGTAAGGTTGTTGAAACGACAGATCGAGCCGGGGCGATTTTATCTGTAACTGCTGCCAGTTAAGGCCAATACTTTCGCCATTGCCTAATGAATTCCTCAAATTAACGGTTGCTTCGCCGGTTATCTGTAATTTATTGTCTTCGGTTTGTGTGCTGGAAGGCAGGAAGCCCACCAATACATTGATCTGGCTGCTGCGTTTGGGAACCAGGTATACGTTCAATATAGATCCCGTTCCCAGCATCGTTAAATTCCAGGGCTGTTGTTCCTGCACATACGCCAGGTCATTGAGCTTTTTGCTGATGGACTGCAATCTTTCTTTTTTGTAAAAACTGCCATTGAGTATGCCCAGGTAGCGCTGTAAGAACGTGGATGAAATGTTCGCTGTTCCCAAATTGCTGATGCTATCAATTTTATAGAGGGGCCCTTTATCGATCCTGAGGTTAGCTTCCAATTGCTGATCAACGAATGAAATACTGTCGAGTTTAATTTTTGCAAACGGGTAGCCGTTGTTCTCCAGATAATCGAGCAATTTCTGCCGGGCCGCCAGCACCTGGTCAAAACTCAATGCCTGTTTATGTATGGTGCGGGTGTTCCAGTTTATGGCATCGAGTAATTTTCTATCGGCCGAATCAACGCGCAAATTCGCCCATTGAAAAGTTTCGCCCACATATAAAGAACATACAATACCGAGGGAATCATTAAAAATAGTGTCGATGGAAGCAGCCGGATAACCTTTTGTCTGTAATAGTTCGGGCAGGTTGGCGAGATATTCCTGCGCCAGTTCTTCATTTTTGAAATTTGATTGTAAACGCAGGGTTGAATAGATGAAAACCGAGTCTTTATCGACCGGTTTTATCTGTAACCGGTATTGGGCGGACAGCAAAAACGGAAAACCCAGCCAAACGGCAAGTACAATCCCTAAGCGGGTAAGGCCATATACAACTACCTTTGCCATTCCGGAAACGTGCTGGATTAATTAAACTGTAATATTCGAAAAAAATACGGAATACGATGGCAGGTATTTATTTACATATCCCGTTTTGCAGGCAGGCCTGTCATTATTGTAATTTTCATTTTTCCACTTCATTGAAGTTAAAGAACGAATTTGTAACGGCTTTATTGAAAGAAATAAGCCTGCAAAAGAATTATCTGCCGGCAGAACCGGTGAACACCATTTATTTTGGCGGGGGCACTCCATCCCTTCTTTCGGTTGATGAACTGCTGGCCATTCTGCAAACGATACGAAACCATTTTTCTGTGTCAACAGACGCCGAGATCACGCTTGAATCGAATCCCGATGACATCAACGACCAAAAACTCAGCGACTGGAAACAAGCAGGCATTAATCGGTTAAGTATAGGGGTACAGTCTTTTTTTGAAGATGATCTGCGTTGGATGAACCGTGCGCATACGGCTCAACAGGCCATAGACAATTTGCAACTGGCAAAAGCTCACTTTCCCAACATGACCATTGATCTTATTTATGGCACGCCTACCCTGCCCGATGAAAAATGGCAGCACAACGTACAACAGGCTATTGCATTGGGCATTCCCCATGTATCCTGTTATGCGCTGACCGTAGAGCCTGGTACAGCGTTGGCCTCCATGATCAACAAACACAAAACAACCGATGTAAATACCGAGGACCAGGCCCGGCAATTTTTATTATTGATGGATTGGATGCAAGATGCAGGTTATGAGCATTATGAGATCTCTAATTTTGCGTTACCGGGTAAGCGCAGCCGCCACAACAGCTCGTATTGGCAGGGCGCATCGTACCTGGGATTGGGGCCTTCGGCCCATTCGTTCAATGGCGCATCGCGTCAATGGAATATTGCTAATAACGCGCTGTATATACAGTCACTTAAAGACGATAAAGTTCCTTTTGAAATAGAAACGCTTACCGATACCCAACGGTTAAACGAATATATTATGACCTCACTGCGCACGGTAGAAGGGCTGGATGTACAATGGGTGGCCAGCCAGTTTAATGAAAAAGCTGCCAGTGAGCTACAAGCGGCCAGTAAACCCTTTATAGAATCTGGTAAAATGCTATGGCGTAATGGTCATTTACAGTTGACCCGGCAAGGGAAGCTGTTTGCGGATGGGATGGCTGCGGAGTTGTTTTTTACCCCCTAGCCTCCGCCAGCTGGCGGAGAGTAAATAAAAAATTAATATTGAAAACCAGAGAAATGAAAAAGGGACACAAACCCCCCTAAAGGGTCTCATGGATCGACCCTTGTACCCAGATTATGATCATAGACATTGCATATTCTCCTGGTGGCATCTTCAGGTCTTCTTTTACCCACAGCTTAGTCACAGCCGTACCACGTTCGCAAGTTATTCGCAAGCTTACTAGGAAGACTAGGGGAAGTCTCGAAGGAGTTGCGAAGAATTTGCGAAGAATGCCTTGCAATGGACTCATTTTCAACAAAATACAAGGCATAAAAAATGTGCTCCAACGGAACGCATTAATGATAATCAATACTTTATATAAGATTTAGACCGAATGATGGTCTTTTTTGACGAATTTGATCACCTCATTGACGATCACAATACCGGCCAGCACCAGCATTGCAGTAATTCCATATGGTCCGAGTGAAAAAGGCATAAAAAACAAATTAGCTAATGTGATAATTTGCTAATGTGATAATTAAATACAAGCACCTTTCCATTAGCGCATTTCTTATTCGTCGCAAAGAGGCTGTATTTATTACAACTGCCTCCGGTAATTGTTTATTAGACCAGCGTTTTCTCAACAAGATTAAATCCTTTACGCGGTTTAACATTTTCCCACAGGATGCGGTAAACGGTTTCGGCAATGGGCATTTCGGCGCCGATCTGTTTATTTACGAGATAGATACATTTACAGGCGTTATATCCTTCGGCCACCATGTTCATTTCGAGCTGGGTAGCTTTTACCGAATAGCCTTTACCGATCATATTCCCAAACGTGCGGTTACGGCTGTACAACGAATAACAGGTTACCAGCAGATCGCCCAGGTATACCGAAGCGGCATAATTAGGTGTTTTACGATGCGTTACCGGATCTTCGCCATCATGCACACCAACATCCATATGCTGAATACCTACTTTCTTCAGAAAACCGGCCATTTCATCGGCACAATTGGCAATCAATACACTTAAGAAATTATCACCGTATTCCAGTCCATGCGCAATACCTGCTCCCAGGGCATAAATATTTTTCAGTACCGCCGCATATTGCACACCGTACACATCACTATTAACAATGGTATTGAGATATTCGGTGGTAAAATAACCGGCAATTTTTTCAGCCATCGCTACATCTATACCCGAAAAAGTGAGATAAGATAATTTTTCTGAAGCTACTTCCTCGGCATGGCAAGGTCCCATTACCGTGAAATAATCTGACAATGGCAGGTTGAATGTATCTTTCAGGTAATCGTTCAGTAACAGGTTATTGTCTGGCAAAATGCCTTTTACGGCTGAGATCACTTTTTTGCCTTCAAAAGCATTTGCCGAAAGGTTGCTTAGCGAAGGGATTACATAAGCCGAAGGAACGGCGATCAATACGCAATCACTGGCCGCAATGGTTGCGGCAATATCAGTTCCCAGGTTCAGTAAATTGGTATCAAAATATACGGAGCTTAAATAACCAGGATTGTGATGCCGGTGCTGCAAGTGATTTACAATTTCTTCGGAACGAACACACCAGTTTATGGATTGCTTATTATCTGTACAAATTTTTGCCAATGCCGTAGCCCAGCTTCCACTACCGATAATTCCTAGTTGCATGTAGTTAATGTTTGCCCCAAAAGTAAGAATTGAAGTCGGAAGTCCGATGCCTGATGTCGGAAGATGCCTCTGACTTCCGACCTCCGACTTCTGACTTCATTTACTTCTTCACTTCAAATAACTTATCTTTCGGCACCACTTTTACCTTCGTGCCATCTTTTAATGTTTTACTGATGACATTATATGGTGCCACCACAATTTCATCACCCACTTTTAGTCCTTCCGTTACTTCTATATTGTTTATATCCTGAATTCCGGTTTTCACCACCACCTTTTTCACTTTGCCATCTGGTTGCATCACAAACACCACTTCATCCAGATCGGTTGATGTTGTTTTATTCTCTTCCTGCGAGTTGTTCTCCTTATTCTTATCCTTATCCTTGTCTTTATCATCGCCGCCAACCACTTTATCGGTTCCTTTTTCGCGGGTGGAAACAGCATTGATGGCTGCAGACAACACGTTTGCTTTCGTTCTGGTTTGAATATCAGCGCTGGCATTCATACCCGGGCGGAACGGAAAAGATTTGGGACGAGCCGGATCGAACAGGTCTTTATACGACTCCCGCAGCAACCGGATGTGCACTTTATAATTTGTTACATCGTTTGATGTTGAAGCAGCGGAGCTGGCGGTGGTATTACTACTGGCAATCTGGGTAACAAGGCCTTTAAATTTCCGGTTATTATAAGCATCTACTTCTACCAGTGCCGAATCACCGAGCTTTACTTTGGGAATATCATTTTCACCCACTTCTACCTGCACTTCAATTAAACTCATGTCGGCAATCCGCATCATTTCGGTACCGGCCATCATGGAATTACCTACTACCCTTTCTCCCGCTTTTACATTCAGTAACGATACCACACCGCTCATCGGCGATAACACAGCTGTACGGCTCAAATCTTTATTGGCTCTGTCAAGACTGGCACGCGAACCGGCAATACCGGCTTCACCGCTACGAATATTTTGTAAAGCTGCATTATAATTGGCCTGTGCCGATTGCAATGTATTCTGAGCCTGTTCAAATTCTGCTGTTGAAATTATTTTTTCAGCCAACAATTGCTTTTGCCTGGCAAAAGTATTTTTGGCCAATTCAAGTGCAGATTTTAAACTTTCCAGCTGTGCCTTGCTGTTATCTACCATTGCCTGCTGGCGATTTACTTCAGCAGCGGCCTGGTTTCGCTGGGTTGAATAAATATCAGCATATATTTTCGCCAACACCTGTCCTCTGCGAACACTATCGCCTTCTTTTACCTGTAACTCTACAATTTCTCCCGAAATATCCGGACTTACTTTTACTTCTATTTCCGGATATACTTTACCACTGGCATTAACGGTTTCGGTTATATTGCGCCGTTCCACTTTTTCGGTGGCCACTTTCAATCCCTCTTCCTTTCCAATTACACCGGCGCTTTTAAGGCCAACCAGGCCTATTACCAAAACCGCAAGGATTAAGATGATCCACAATATTTTTTTCTTCTTCATACTGAATGGTTGTCTCGGTTTAGAATCTCAAGAACTATGTTAAGGAGTGCCATACTTTCGTTAATAACGTCAGAGGTAAGTGTGGCACACCTTACCCTGCCGGCAATTTATAATTTTATACCCTGCCCTTTATAAAACTCCAGCACTTTCATTTTAAACACATAATCAAACTGCGCAGTAGCCAGATCATATTCAGCACGGTTCATGTTATTTTGACTGGTAATTAAATCAAACGAATTTAATAAACCCAGGTCGAATCTCTTTTTTGCAAAGTCAAACGACTTTCTGTTTATCTCCAGCGTCACTTTAGCGGCATTAAATTTTTCCAGGGCGGCGGACGCATTGTAATAGGCTTTATAAATATCGTTCTTTAAAGTTTGATCGATCAGGGATTTGGTAACCTGTGCATTTTTAAGATCGAGTTTCGACCGTTGATAACTGAACCGGGCAGCACCGCTGCTATTGATAGGCACTGCGATACTAAAGCCAAGACTTTGCCGGAAGTTATTATTCATTTGCGTACCCCAACCATCCCAGCGTTCACTAAATGTTTTTTTACCCTGGCTAATTTGTACTTCGGGAGAATATACGGCGTATTCGGCACCAGATAATCGTACTACGTCTCCATTGGGATTATAGCCCAGTAAAGAAACACCGGTTACTTTTCTATCAGCACTTGAAAAATTGGTACCCAGCGTACCACCGAGTGAAATAGTTGGATAAAACTGAGCCTTGATGGACCGTAAAGAAGCCTCGATCGATTTAAGCCGTAGCTCATTGGCTTTTTGAGCGGGCTGATTATTCATAGCTATTTGAAAAACCGTTTCGGGTTGCAATTGCAAAATAGGTTCTACCGGAATTTGCTCAACCGGGGGCGTAGCAATATCAAACAATTTACCGGCATCAATATTCAGCACCTGTTTTAATTGTAACAGGTTTTGATCGGCGTTAGCACGGGCGGTTATATAGGTTGAACTATCAGTAGCGTATTGTCCTTCGAGGGTGAGGGCATCAAGCTCAGGCGCTGCGCCAGCCGTTACTCTTTTTCGCGCTACCTGCAATTGCTCGGTTGTTTGCCGCATTTGCACGGTGGCTATATAAATTTGTTGTCGCGATAATAATACCTGTAAATAATAGGTTGCTACGGTTAGCGAGATATCATTCTTGATCTTTTCAATGTCCATTTTGGCAGCATCGGTATTCAAGCCGGCAGCAATGATATTATTACGGATGCGGTGCCAGTTGAAAACAGTTACACCTGCACTCAGGCTATATCCCTGGTAAAGCAACTGGTTACTGGTAAACTGGTTGGTAGTGGGGTCAATTGACCGGCCCCATTGCAAACCGGTATTGGTGCTAAAATCAGCATTGGGGTATTGCGACCACTTGCTTTGCTTTTCGTCCACTTCCGCTATCTGCGCCTTTACGGTGGTTTGTTGAACAGATAGGTTATTGGCTAAGGCGTATTCGACGCAGCGGCGCAGATCCCACTTATCCTGGGCAGAGACACCAAAAGAAAAACAGCAAATAAGGAAAGGGATCAGAACGGGAACCTTACTTTTTTTCATCTGAAAATATAATTTGTTTTTTGGCCAGATGCCCGCCCGGATGACCGGTCGGACGGGGAACTTACCATCCCGTCCTGTCCCGATGTATCGGGACGGGATGGACGTTTCATATTCCAAAAGTAATTGTAATGAAAGGTGAATGAACTGGTTTTTGATAAACGGTCAGTTAAATTATTGAATAACAGGTGCCGGGTTCAGCGTTTACACAATGCTATATCTGATGCTGAAGATGTATCTTTCAACATGCGATCTTCCCGCTTTAACACGGTCATGGGATCCAATAAATTTATTCACTATATTTTCCTGTACGCCATCCTGAACTACCTGCTAAAACCTGAGCAAAACTACCGGCTGTTAGCAAATGCCTGCTCCATATCGGCTATCAGGTAATCCGGGTCTTCCAGTCCTACATAAAAACGGATCATTTTATGCGCGCGGTTGCCTGCATCGAACTTTTCCGGTAATATGGAAGCACACCGGGGTATAGCCAGGCTTTCATGGCCACCCCAGCTTACTGCAATTAGTATGTGTCGCAAAGATTCGCAGAAGGTTACAATCTGTTGCATTTTTTCTGCCTTCATTACCATGGTAAATAATCCACAGGCGCCGGTCATTTGTTGCCGGGCCAGGTCATATTGCGGAAAGGAGGTATCAAATGGGAAGATCACTTCTTCTACCTGGGGGTGTTTTTTCAGGTAATCAACTACTTTCACCGTGGAGCTTGAGATCCGTTCTAACCGGATAGGCAGGGTGCGCAGACCGCGAATAAGCAGCCAGGCATTAAAAGGCGTAATGCCATTGCCCATGTTCAACAATTCATTGTCGAATATTTTTTTCATCATCTGGCGGGTGCCGGTCAATACCCCCGCCACCACATCGCTATGCCCGCCTATGTATTTGGTAGCCGATTGCAATACCATATCAATACCCATGGCAACCGGTCTTTGATACAACGGCGTGCAATAGCTGTTATCACAAATAGTTATAATATTTTCAGCCTTGCCCAGCTCAGCCACAGCCTGCAGATCCTGCAAAGCAAAATCCCAGCTATTAGGCGATTCCAGGTACAGGATCTTGGTATTGGGCAAAATAGCCCGTTCAAAATTTTCTATATTAGTACCATCTATATAGGTAGTGGTTATGCCAAACCGGGGCAGGATATTATCGAACATTTTTTGCGCCCAGGTATACGGGCTGCGTACCGAAACTATGTGGTCGCCCATTTGTACATTCGAAAATACGGAAGCAAAAATAGCAGAGGCGCCGCTGTTGAATACCAGGCAGTCTTCCGCCTCATCCAAAGCGGCCAGTTTCTGGCGCAGGATATCAACTGTTGGGTTTAAACCGCGGCTATAGAGATAGGTGCTAAATTCATCTGCAAACACATTACGCAGATCTTCCACCTTTTTAAAAGCAAAATTGCTGGTTTGCATGATGGGCGGAGAGATAGCCCGGAAATATTGGTCCCGATCTTCACCTAATTCATTTAAAATGTACGAAAGGTCCTTCATGTGACTCAGTTTGGTTGAGTAGATTTCTTAAATACGCGTAACACAAAATACAGAACAAAAAATATAGCAAATACCAGCGCGCTTACCCAAGCCGCTTTTGGTGAATTGATGGCAATGCTGGTACCCACAAAAAGATACGCTGCAATAAAGATCAACGGCAACAACGGATACAGCTTCATGCGATAACTATTCTTTATGTCGTCCCCTACAGCTCTTTTTCGTAAAATGAAAATAGTAGCTGCCGAAGTGGCCATGCCAATGGAATCTAAAAATATAGTGTGATCGAGAATTTCATCAAAGGTTTTACCATAAAACAATGTAACAAGACAAAGAGCAGTAAAAGCACTAAGCGACACCACGATAACATTTCTTTTTGCGCTTACTTTTTTAAATACTGCCGGCAATACGCCTTCGTCGCTCATCGCATACATAACCCGGGGATTGCTCATCAATAATACATTTACATAGGCAAGCACAGACAGGAATAATAATACAGATAGAATCGTAAAACCTTTCTCCCCAAACAATTTACCGGCAAGTATGGCAGCAATGGATTGCGCTTCTTTTAAATTACCAAAACCTATCACTTTATAATAGGTGTAATTAATTGTAATATACAGCAACATTATGATAGCTATGCCAAAAAATATCCCTTTTGGTAAAATTTTCGAAGGATTTTGAACCTCGCCACCAAAATTTATCGTTTGTTGGTATCCGCCATACGTAAAACTTACGGCTACCAGGCAGGCGCCGAAAGCTTTTAAGGTGCTCATAATATCTGGTTTAGCAGCGGGGGCCGGGGTAAACGTGGTGGCATAGTCGCCAGTGAATAACGCACTGATCAAAAAAACCACCAACCCTATTTTTATCACCGTTAGTACGTTCTGCGTGCGGGCACTCATTTTTAGTCCCAACAGGTTTACACCATAAAAGATGATCACTGCAATGGTAGATATGACCAGTTTAATGGTATTGATATTGCTATCCCCTTTAAACAATACATTGGCCAGATATTCGGACCCGATCAATGCCACTCCAGCCAGGGAAGCGGCATTGGAGACCAGGATGATACAATTAATGGCAAATGCAATGGAAGGATGGTAACAATAGGAGAATATTTTATAGTAGCCTCCCATAACCGGGTAGCGTGAGCCAATTTCGGCATAGGTTAGTGCGCCGCATAAAGCAACCAGGCCGCCGATGATCCAGGCTATAAAAAACATATCTGCCGAGCCGGCCTGCCGGGCTACATTTACCGGCGTACGAAAAATGCCCATGCCTATTACCAGGCTTACGACGATCATAGTAAGATCGAACAAATTTAACCGGGAAGACTTCATTAGTGGAAGTTAATAATATTTGCATTTACCTTTATGGTTAATTCACTCTTTCTGATTATGAAATCCTTGTTGCTTATTTCGTTAGCACTTTTAGCCGTTGGGTCACTTCATGCACAAACCAATAAACAGCAAGATACCACCCGGATATTGCAGGAAGTAGTGGTGAAGGCTTATGAGCAAAACCGCCAGCTAAAAGAAGTGTCAGCAGCCATTAATGTTATAAGTGCTGCACAGTTGGCGCGGTATAATAATACCAGTCTGTTACCCGCCCTGAATGCCACGCCCGGCGTGCATATGGAGGAACGTTCGCCCGGCAGCTACCGGTTAAATATACGCGGCAGCACCCTGCGGTCGCCATTTGGTGTACGCAATGTAAAAGTATATTGGAATGGGATCCCATTCACCGACCCGGGCGGCAATACCTACCTGAATCAGCTCAGCTATTTTAACGTAAATGCCATTGAGGTAATAAAAGGACCAGCCAGCAGTTTATACGGCGCGGGTACGGGTGGAGCGGTTTTGATCAACAGCCAGCAAGAAACCAGGCCGGCTGGCATAAACCTGCATTATACGACCGGCAGTTTTAATTTACAAAATATCAATGCCCAGGTTACGCTGGGCAATGCCGATCATAATAATACCTTCGGCTATACCCATCAAACCAGCGATGGTTATCGCGAACATACCCGCATGCGGCGCGATGTGGCCACCTGGGAAACGCAGATCAAAGCAAACGACAAACAACAACTGTCGGCATCGGTCCTCTATGGCGACCTGTATTATCAAACGCCCGGTGGCTTAACCGGCGCTCAATTCAATGCCAATCCCCGTTCAGCCCGTCCGGCGGCAGGTGTATTTCCCAGTGCCGACGATGCCCAGGCTGCTATATACCAAAAAACATTTTTAGCAGGTATTACCCATCAATACCGGTTTACCGAAAATTTGCAAAATACTTCAGTAGTTTATGGCGCTTTTTCAAACATAAAAAACCCTACCATCCGTAATTATGAAAGAAGGAGCGAACCGCATTTTGGCGGCCGCACTGTTTTTACTTTACATAAACAATGGCAACAAACCAACATCCAAATAACTTTTGGCGGTGAAGGACAACGCGGTTTCTTTAACACCAAAACCTTCCGCAATGTGGGCGGCAATCCCGATACGGTACAAACCGACGATGACATTGATAACTACATTTATTCAGGCTTTATTAATACGGATATTCATTTACCGGGCGATTGGTCGGTAAGTGCGGGTGTAAGCATCAACAAATCATCTATTACTATTACCCGGCTTACCGGTGCTGAAACCGGCAAGCTTACTGCATCGTTTAACAATGAATGGGCGCCCCGGATAGCGCTTTCAAAAAAAATAATACCCGGCATGCTTATGTATGCCAGTGTTTCGCGTGGCTTTTCTCCTCCGGGTTCCGCAGAAATATTGCCTTCTACCAGCATCATCAATACGAGTCTGCAGGCTGAGCATGGTTTAAATTATGAAGCCGGTATTAAAAGCAGTTGGTTACAACAACGGCTATACGTAGAAGCAAATGCATTTTATTACCAGTTGCGAAATGCCATTGTACAACGGCGCGATGCCAGCGGGGCCGATTATTTTGCCAATGCCGGAAGCACCCGGCAACGAGGCATTGAATCACAGGCTAGTTACCAGTTATTACCTAACAGCAACCGGTTTATAAGCGAAGCCCGCATTTGGGCCAGCCATACCTATAACAGATTCCGGTATCAGGATTTTAAAGTGATCGACAATGAATATTCCGGCAACAAATTGCCAGGTGTTGCTACCAACATCGTAACTGCCGGTGTTGATATTACTACCCGCCCTGGCTGGTATGTTAACCTTACCTGGTTTTATAGCGATCCTACTGCATTGAACGATGCCAATACCGATATGGCTACTTCCTATAACCTGGCCGGCGGCCGCACGGGCTGGCGAACACCGCTGGGTAAATCAATCATAATGGACCTGTTTGCAGGGGTTGATAATGTGTTCGATGTAACCTATAGCCTGGGTAACGACATTAATGCCACGGGCGGCCGGTATTATAATGCAGCGCCGGGTGTTAACTATTACGGAGGCGTTTCATGGCGGTATAAATTCTAAAACAACCAATTGGTTTACAACTTGATACTTGCTGAACTTTCTTTCCACATATTTGCTAAAAAAATTATATTGGAAGAATAACAACTCCACCTATTTTTGCCGCGTAATTGGTTTCCGACGATAATCGTCGGGATGAAAAGGGAAACCGGTTAAAATCCGGTGCTATCCCCGTAGCTGTATGTTCATTTTCGTGAAACGGCAAACGTGAAACGTGAAATTTCACAGCCTGCTTTCCACGACTGTTGAAACTCCATACCACTGTCCGCATTAGGCGGATGGGAAGGTCTGTCAACAGAGAACGAGCCAGAAGACCTGCCAGTTTCAATTTTTACATCAACGAGCTTTCGGGTGAAAAGCCGGGATGAAATCAGTCTTACCGCGGAAGACCGTTTCATTTCTGTTTGTATTTCATTATTCCGAAGGTTCATAGTTAATCAAAACAAAACTATGACCATGATCAAAAGGTTACCCACGCTATTGGCGCTGTGTTTAGGTGTTCATTCATATGCACAGGACACTACTACATCAAAACAGCTGGATGAAGTAATTGTAACAGCCAATAAGCTGGTCCAAAAACAATCTGCAACAGGTAAAGTAATTACTGTTATTTCAAAAGATCTGATCGAAAAAAGCAGTGGCCGCACTGTAGGCCAATTATTAAATGAACAGGCCGGTGTTAGTGTTAATGGCTCATTAAACAATATTGGTACCAACCAAAGTGTTTACATGCGCGGTGCCGCATCGGGCAGAACATTGATCCTGCTGGATGGAATACCCATTTATGATCCATCCCTCTCAGGTAATGAATTTGACCTGAACTTACTATCCCTGAACGATGTTGAACGAATAGAAATATGCCGTGGCGCGCAGTCTACACTGTATGGCAGCGATGCGGTTGCAGGTGTAATTAATATCATTACCGTTAAACAAGGTGTTACCACTCCCATCAATGCAAAAGCAACGCTCAGTGGCGGCAACTATGGAACGTTCAGAGGCAACGCACAGCTGTATGGAAAAACAGGAAAGATCACCTATAGCGCCCGGTATGCAAAACTATCTACAGATGGTTTTTCAACAGCCTACGACAGCACCCATAATAAGGGTTTTGATAAAGATGGTTTTAAAGGAGATGTAGCCAATGCGTCCATGCAATTTCAGGCTACACCCGGACTGCTTTTCAGAGGTTTTATTCAATACAGCCAGAACAAAACAGACATTGATGATGCCGCCTATAGCGATGATAAAGACTATACGCTTAAAAATAAAAGCCTGATCACCGGCGGCGGAGTTAATTATCGCAAAACCGGGATCAGTATTACCGGAAACTATCAATACAGCGAAAACACCCGCAATCAAATAAATGATAGTACCGATGCACCCGGTTTCACTAAGTACGCCTCCTTTGATTATTTCGGGCGCGCACACTATATAGAAACATATGCCAATATCAGCCTGGGCGAAGGCTTTAGCTGGCTACAGGGAGCAGATTACCGGTACAGCAGCATGAACAGTCAAACCCTTTCTATCAGCGCCTATGGGCCTTTTGCAGATAATTTTAAGGACACATCTCATAGCCAGGGATCATTGTATTCATCTTTATTTTATAATGCGCCCAATGAAAAACTTAACATTGAACTGGGTGGCCGGATGAATGTGCATTCACGCTATGGAAGCAATTACACCTACACATTTAATCCATCCTATAATTTCAACAGGCAATTCAGGTTATTTGCAAGCATTGCAACAGCATTTAAAGCGCCCACCTTATACCAGCTTTATTCTTCTTATGGCGATCCCACGTTACAGCCCGAACGCTCTACTACTTATGAAGGAGGTGCTCAATTTACCAATCGCCTGTTAACAGCCCGTGCCGTGTATTTCCGCCGCAAGATCAAAGATGGTATCGACTTCGATTATATAAATTATAAATATTTTAATTCGGCCAAACAAACAGTAAATGGCA
>DASUVL010000038.1:0-8259 GCA_036379015.1 Niastella sp. | reverse complement strand
TATTTTTTATGACGGTGTATTGGACGCATTAAAAATACTAACAGATCTATTTGGCCTGGTCATTCTTACTACCAACCAGCGTGGCGTTGGGCGCGGACTGATGACGGAAACCGATTTGTTGGATATACATACTAAGATGTGCGGCGATATTGAAAAAGCCGGCGGCCGTATTGATCGTATTTATTACTGTATTGCCAATGATGCCAACGATCCCAACCGCAAGCCCAATCCAGGCATGATCTATCAGGCCAAGAAGGACTTTCCGGTCATTGATCTGCAAAAGTCACTGATCGTAGGGAATAATATGAGCGATATGGAATTTGGCCGTAATGGCGGCATTCATACTGTTTTTGTAAAAACAACCCACCCCGAACAAGCGCTTCCCCACCCTGCTATTGACCTGGCATTTAATTCATTACCCGATTTGGCAAAAGCTTTGCAGAATAAATAAAATTTTATCAACCCTTTCACGTTCCTGTTGGGAAACCAGGAGTGCATCTTTGTAATTTTGCATAAACCTGGTTGGTTAAAAGGTTTATGTTGAGATTATAGGAAACAGTTTGTGGTTTGTAGTTTATGGTTTCTTGTTCTTTCATTCGAAATGATAGTTTATATGAAAGCCTCGCGAAATTTCACCATTGACCATTCACCATTCACGATTAAATTATGAATCACCGTTATAGTAAATATTTTCTGACCTGCTGGTTGTTAATGATCGGCTTATTGAGCATTGTTCCTGCCTTTGCCCAGCGTTTATCGCCGGCAGATAGCAAAGAATTGCGGAAAAAAGAAGATTCATTAAAAAAGCTGTCTGCCAATATGGTATTCAGTGAAAATGTAGCTGACCGTTTCCGGTCAGACAGTGTGTTTACCCGCACCTTTGTAAGGGCGTTGAAAGTAAAGAACGCTTTTTATTATCCGTTCGACTCGTTGAATGTCTCTAAGCTATACGCACCTGATAGCACTTTTCGCATATTCACCTGGCAGTTAAAAAAGGATGAATATATATACCTGCAAAAAGGGGCTATTCAAATGAATATGCCGGATGGTTCGCTCAAGCTGTTCCCGCTGTTTGATTATTCTATGTTTACCACCAAACCACTTGATTCGGTTCGCACCCGCAACAACTGGATCGGGGCTATTTATTACCGGATCATTGCCAAGGAATATAATGGCCAGAAATATTACACCTTACTGGGCTTTGACGATTACAGTGTAAATAGTAACAGAAAGTGGATGGAAGTGTTACATTTTAATGAACGTGGAGAGCCGGTATTTGGTGGCGCCATGTTTTCCTTTAAAGATGATTCTACCAAAAAGCCGGTACAGGCCCGCTTTAATATTGAGTATAAAAAAGAAGCTAAAACATTCTTTAATTACGATCCGGAAAAAGACATCATTGTATATGATCACCTGATCTCAGAAAGCAATGAACCAGATAGAAAATCAACCTATATACCTGACGGCGATTTTGAAGCATTCAAATGGCAAAACGGCCAGTGGGTGCATGTAGAGCGGCTCGAATTTGAGCTTAAACTAAAAGATGGCGATTTTCCCAGGGAGAGCACCATTTTAGATGATGCCGGTAATTCCAATGAGCGACAACTTGAAGAAGCTTCCCGTCGCAATATGGAAAAAGCTGCAGGCACACCGGAGAAAGCACCTGCCACGCCAAAGAAAAGTACACAGCCTAAAAAGAAAGGATAGTTACAGGTAACGATATTATTAAAAGACCCCGATGATGTCGGGGTCTCTTTTTTATAATAACTAATTTGTAGGCTTGTAACTAAAATTAATATCAATGGTGTCGCGAAATCTCCATCTATCTGTATAATCCATAAAAACTTTTCCCAGCCTGTTTGCTTGTTCTGTATATGTAAAATGAATATCTCTATAATCGGTCAACAGATTGTAAGACAATAAATATGGGTTCAAATGAATATCGGATATATTGTTCCTGTTCGGCCTGCCAGTTAACACATTGGGAACATATTCCAGGTTTTTGGCTTCGGGATACCAGGTTGTATTGTCGTACGAAAAAGTCATGGTATCGGCACCGGTGAATCTTGTACCAGGAGCATCATAATAAGCAGTTACTGCCATTACCATGTTACCGTTTTGATATGTGTATTTAGAATCCTGCCAGATCTGAAAGCCATATATTTTTCGATAAAGACTTTTATTGATCAGGTATCCTTCCCCATCATATTCGTAATGGGTACTATCCATCTCAGGATATCTTATATCTGAAATGACCCGGCCATTATCGTCGGTTTTGTAAACCCTGTAATTGCTATAATAATATTCTTCAGTTATCGAGTTCTTTTGGTAACTGAAAGCGGTGTAAGTGGAACCGGTATTGAAATCTGTGAGTTCGTGTGTTCTCCGGATGAGTCTGTTTAAACTGTCATATTCAAAGGTTAGCTGAGTAGGTGTTCTTTGCGCGCCTCGCTCAAATTTTATTGTTGATAACAGGTAGTTTGAATAATCGGCATCGTGTTCTTTCTTACAAGCGCTGATAGTAAAAATTGCCGCAAACAGGAATAATAAAGTACGATTAATTTTCATGTGGTGATTTGGTTAACAATAACCGCTAAACTAAAAACCGGTATGCAAAATTGCAAATACCGGCGTTGTAATATTTCGTTAATTGGTTCAAACAAAGGAAGTTACCCTTGCGCTACCCCAGCAACTTGTTCTTAGCTTTAATATACTCTTCTTCAGAAATGATCCCTTGTTGTTTTAACTGGTGTAATTTCTCCAGCTCCGAGGCAATGCTGTGAGAAGAGGATGACGAATATTTTACCTCACCAGCCTGTACGCCCATGGCAGATGCCATGTGTTGCGCCTGGTTGGCCAGTTGTATGTTCTTGTATTCAGCCTGCGCCAGTGTTATGGTATCTTTCAGGCGTTTAGGACCATGTACATTGAAATAATCGGTAGCTCCTACTTCTGCAGCTGTTTGAATTTCAACATGACCGAAATTTAAAAAACGGCCCCAGAGCGTTTGATCGTAGGATACGTTGTTTATTTTTTCGAGCGGACTTTCCTTGGCAAAATGATTGAACAAACCGGCTTCATCAATGACCCGGAAGTTGGTGACCACCCAGATATTCACTTTCCAGGAAAAATAGACCACTAAAAAATACAGGGAGCATACCAGCGCGGCCGTCCAGCCCCATTCTAAAAAGCCGATGAAAAAAGAGGCTACCCAACCCGCCACAGCTATTATTACGGGAACAATCAATTTGACCCAGCTGGTATGGGTTACCAGTAAAACTTTTTCGCCTTTTTGTAGTGGAGTACGCATGGAAGAATTTATTTGTTATTAATTATTGAACATAACTTTTGCGAAGAGCCTTTGAACCTTGTTGCCTTATTTCTTAATGAAAACATCTTCGATTTGCCAATTTGCAGGTACTAAAGTAACAAAAAGCCCGGTTATCGAAAACCGGGCTTTTTAACAGAATGTTTCTTCCTTTATCAATTGCATTTATAAGCAAATCCTATAGACGATCGGATCCATCATAACCGGCTGTCCTTGTACCCGGGAATAGTTCACGCCAGATAGCAGGCATTGCGAATAATCCGGTTCAGGTTGCGTAACAACAGGTGCAGGAGGATCAGGCGTAACATTTTGAGTATTTTTTGTGCAGGCATTTATGATACAAAGCGCAACAAGGACAGGCACTAACAGAGGCCCAATTTTCATTGTACAGTTTTTGGTTGTTACCGCAAAATTAAAAGCCGGTATGCAATAATGAATGCAACCGGCTTTACATTTTTTTTGTATATATTCAATCCCTTTTGTTCTACATTGAACATTCATCCTTCTACTCCGCTCAGGATTTGTTATTATCAATCATCCAGCTTCAAAACAGCTAAAAATGCTTCCTGCGGCACTTCTACGTTCCCGATCTGGCGCATACGCTTTTTACCTTCTTTCTGTTTCTCTAACAGTTTACGTTTACGACTGATGTCACCACCATAACATTTAGCGGTTACATCTTTACGAATGGCGCTGATGTTTTCGCGCGCAATTACTTTAGCGCCGATGGCAGCCTGAATGGCAATCTGGAATTGCTGGCGTGGTACCAGTTCTTTTAGTTTTTCGCACAATTTGCGGCCAAAATCCGTTGCGCGGCTGCGGTGGATCAGGGCGCTTAGCGCATCTACTTTATCGTTATTCAACAGAATATCCATTTTTACGATATCACTGTCGCGGTTATCGAGGGGATGGTAATCGAACGACGCATAACCACGGGTCTGGCTTTTCAGTTTATCATAAAAGTCGAATACTATTTCAGTAAGCGGCATTTCAAAGATCAACTCAACCCGGGTGGTGGTCAGGTAACTTTGATTGATCAAAATACCCCGTTTTCCCAGGCACAATGTCATGATGTTGCCTATGTAATCGGGTTTGGTGATGATCTGTGCTTTGATAAAAGGTTCCTCAATCCGGTCCAGTTGTGTTGGTTCCGGCATTTGGGAGGGATTATTCACAAGGAACTTTTCACCCCTGGTGGTATAGGCAATAAAGCTTACGTTGGGAACGGTAGTGATCACCGTTTGGTTAAATTCACGTTCCAGCCTTTCCTGAATAATTTCCATGTGCAGCAAGCCCAAAAAGCCGCAACGGAAACCAAAGCCAAGGGCCTGTGATGTTTCCAGTTCAAAGGTCAGCGATGCATCATTGAGCTGCAGCTTATCCATGCACTCACGTAATTCTTCAAAATCTTCGGTAACAACCGGGAAGATACCGGCAAATACCATTGGTTTCACTTCCTGAAACCCTTTGATCATTTCCTGAGTAGGTTTATTCTTGAGGGTAATAGTATCACCCACTTTTACTTCTTTCGCATTCTTGATACCGGTAATGAGGTAACCTACATCACCTGCCTTTACTTCCTTCTTCTCCGTCATCTTCAGTTTGAGAATACCTACTTCAGCTGCCTCATATTCCTGGTCGGTAGACACAAATTTTACGATATCGCCTTTGCGGATGGTGCCGTTCTTTACGCGGAAGTACACGATGATACCCCGGAAGCTATTGAATACACTGTCGAAGATCATGGCCTGCAGTGGTTCTTCAGCATTTCCTTTGGGAGCTGGAATGCGTTCCACGATGGCTTGCAGAATGCCTTCCACGCCAATACCTGTACGGCCGCTGGCCAGCAGGATCCCTTCCGGTTTACAGCCAATGAGTTCAATGATCTGATCCTTTACCTCTTCGATCATGGCGCCATCCATATCAATTTTATTGATAACAGGGATGATCTCCAGGTCGTTCTCGATGGCCAGGTACAGGTTGCTGATGGTTTGGGCCTGAATACCCTGGGTAGCATCTACCAGCAGCAGAACGCCTTCGCAGGCGGCCAGGGCCCGGCTTACCTCGTAGCTGAAATCTACGTGGCCGGGGGTATCGATCAGGTTCAGGATATATTCCTGACCGTCGGTATGTTTATAGTTAATTTGAATGGCGTGGCTCTTGATGGTGATCCCTTTCTCCCTTTCGAGGTCCATATCGTCCAGCACCTGGTCCATCATATCCCGGTCGCTGATGGTGCCTGTTGATTGTAAGAGTCTGTCTGCCAGGGTACTTTTACCATGGTCAATATGGGCGATAATGCAAAAATTGCGGATATTCTTCATTAAGTCGTTTGTCCTTTATAAATAGCCGCAAAAGTAACTGATTTTGGTGGCATTATAGAGAGAAAGGGAGGTGATTTTGGGGTGTATTATGAAATATACCTGTACAATGGTTCCGTATATAATATCTGTTTGTGTGCACCCACGGCAGCCATGCGAAAACAGTATTGAACACCTAATGGTAACTTTGAGATCACCTTTTTACAGCGGGTATCCACAACGCTTTCCCAAACGCTTTCAGTTGTTATTGGAAAGGGCGTCCATTGATAGAGGTACGACCGGGCGCCTTTAACCCGCCGCACCTGCATAATTATCTCACCGGGGTTTTTACCCGGCGTGATCCTGAATTGGGCAGGCTTCTTCAAAATGATTTCGTCAACGGGTTTGTACAATGAAAATCCACTGCTTACCATGGGTAATTCTGCACCTTTTGATTCTAACAGCACAAATTCGCCTACCTGTTTCAATTTTTTGATCAGCGATACTTTTACATTGTTTTTATAGGCAATTTTTTCACGATCCTTTAAGCCGGCATCTACCATGGCACCCTTAAACTGATTATTTATTTCCCACAATTCAATGATCAGCATACCGGGATCGGGGAAATATTCATTATCGGTCATTTTTTGTACGACGGTACTTGCCAGTCCGTAGAGGTCTGAGTCCCTGGTTTCCTTAAAGTTGAGCGCCAGTTTCTTTTTCATACAGTTGTTTTACAGTGAATGACAATGTTTCTATTATATTGACATTTGCTCAATACAATTCCTGACAAGTCATGGACATACCTGCATTGAAATCCCCCTGTAAAAAATTGAACGCTGTTTAAAAAAGAGTGGCTTAACCTGGAGTAAAAAGTCAATTTGTAGGGTCGGCGATTAACTATGTAGATTAAAAATAAGACTTTTTTTAAAAAAATATCAGTGTTTAGGCGCTGTAAATCCTTTCCGGAAGGAAATAGCAATTCCCGACAGGAAAAGAGGTTTCCTATCGGGAAATCGCAAACCCTTTCAGGGAAAGAAAAAACCTACCAGGAAATTAGAAAACCTTTCAGGAAATGAAAATTCCTTCCGGGAATTCTTAAAAGTTGTAAGGAATTCGCGTTTCCTTCCGGGAATTCATAAAACCTTCCGGGAAAACCAAAAAGTTGTAGGGATTTCTGAATTCCTTACAAGAAATTCCCGCAAAATGGATGATTGCCCCCTTAAATTGTAAACATGCCATCAAAACTGCGTTGTTTGTGATCAAAGTTGCATTACAGAGGGTTAAAATCACTCAACTTGGGATCAAATTCACGCAACTAACGCTCAAAACTGCGTTGTTGCTGGTCAAAGTTGCATTGCGGAGGGTTAAGTCACTCAACTTACGATCAAATTCACCAAACAATCCATCAAAACTGCGTTGAAGCCGGTTAAATGAATGGCTGTCGGTCAAATACAAGTAACAGGCCCTCAAAACCGTAACGGTGGGGCAAAGTTGAATAGCGAAGGGGCATTTTTCACTCAACAGCCAGCCAATACACGTAATAAGCCCTCAAAGTTGCGTTGCGGAGGTCAATTCGAACTACGGATGGCCAAACTCACCTAACAGGTAACCAAAGTCGCCTAACAGGCCCATTCAAAATGTGTCAGGCGGGCTACCGTTTATTTAACAGCGCTAATTGGCTGACTGCTTGTGAACATTTACAACATGCTGTTGTAAATCCATTCGTTTATTACATTTGCGTATGGATTCCCTTCGACCAATGCTTACTTCCTATGCCTATAACATCCTCGGATCTTATGAAGATGCCAAGGATATTGTTCAGGACGTTATGCTTGAAATGATCAATCGTACTGGTGCCGACATTCAAAACGAAAAAGCCTACCTCACCCGGTCGGTGATCAATCGCGCCATTAATGCTCGTAACAGGCTGCAGAAGATGCAATCGGGTTATCCCGGAAACTGGTTGCCCGAACCCGTAGCTACCGAAACTGCCGATGCCGACCTGAACCAGAAAGATATTCTCTCCTACTCCATGATGGTTTTGCTGGAGAAGCTGGATGCCAAACAACGGGCCGTTTTTATTCTTAAGGAAGCGTTTTCCTACGAACATGAGGAGATAGCCGAAGTACTGGATATAAGTACTGAAAATTCGAGAAAAATACTCAGTCGCGCCCGGGCAGCGCTTCATAACGAGCCAATTAACGAGGTTAGTATAACGCCTTCCGATTACCTGAATAAATTTATTGATACCATTCGCAGCCGGGATATTAAAAAACTGGAACAACTGCTGAGCAGTGAAATTGTGGTTGTTTCTGACGGTGGCGGCAAGGTGGCGGCTGCCCTGAACCCGTTGGTGGGAATAGAAAGCGCGTCGCTGTTCCTCGCGGGTATTTACAACAAATTCTATAACGACCAGCCTTTTGAAATAGGCATGGTGAACCATAACCCGGCGCTGTTTTATTATCATAATGGCCAGCTCGTAACCTGCCAGATCTTTGAATGGCGGAACGGATTGATACACCGGATTTACCTGATGCGGAATCCGGATAAACTGGTGGGGCTGAAGAAAGTCTGAAGCCTGAAGTCGGTGGTAGGAGTTTGAAAATTAAAATTGGAAATAAACCATGC
>DASUVL010000037.1:0-13819 GCA_036379015.1 Niastella sp. | reverse complement strand
TGACCCTGGCGCCCGAACTATGTGATGATGCTATTATTGAGCTACTACAACAACACAACATAATAATTTCTGCAGGTCATACCAATGCAACCTATCAGCAGGCTATGAACGCCTTTAATAAGGGGATACCCGCTGCTACCCATCTATTCAATGCCATGTCTCCTTTGCAGCATCGCGAACCTGGTATGGTGGGTGCGGTTATGAATCATCCGCTTGTAATGAGCAGCATTGTTTGTGATGGTGTGCATGTAGATTATGCGGCTGTAACTATTGCTAAAAAAGTATTGCAACAGCGCCTGTTCTTTATTACCGATGCGGTTGCTGAAACAACTTCGGGCGAATATCAACACCTGTTCCGCAACGACCGGTATACCTTGCCGGATGGTACTTTGTCTGGATCGGCGCTTACTATGTTGCAGTGTGTAAAAAATGCGGTTGCCCATGCCGGCATTTCACTGGAAGAAGCATTGCGTATGGCAGCGGCTTATCCGGCACAACTCCTTACAGGTAAAAAGCTGGGTAAAATGGAGAAAGGCTACCAGGCTGACTTTGTGGTGTTTGATAATAAGCTGGAACTACAACGGGTTTACTGTTGAGCGACCCCAATTTTATGCATGATCATTCGTCGTATAACGGCCGCTTTGGGATCAATGCCCCGGCGGATCGTTTCGCGGGTAGGCGCCACCTGAATATCCGGTAAAATGCCCCGGCCTTCTTTTACCAGGTTTTTATCCATTACGAGTCTGAATTTGGGGAGCCGGAAACGTACCTTGGTATTAGGTAACGTAACATCAGGGATCATCCAGGCTGAATTGCCATAGGCACCACCGCCCGTTTCTTCACCAATTACTTTCACATTATTTTGCCCTTGCAGCGCTTTTACAAACAAGGTAGTGGCAGAAAAAGAATTACCACCGGTAATGAGGTAAATATCTCCGTTAAAATGGTTCCGTTTTTTGGGACGGAAATAATGTCGTTCAAAATAACCAAAATGGTACAGGCCATCCCTTTTTTTATGCGTTACAAATTGCATCAGCGACCAGTAGAATGGCTGCAAGGATATGTATTTGTGATACCGGCTGCTTCTGCGAACAGCATATAATGAATCGGCCAGTTTAAATTTCTTATCAGCTAAATACCGGGTTAACAAAGTAGAAATGCCGGCATCGCCACCTCCGTTGGTACGTACATCAACCACCAGGTGTTGAATATTTCTGCGTTGCAGTTCGCGAAATGTCTGGCGAAAGAATGACCGTAATTTATTACCCCTGGCAAACGTATGAACTGTCATGTATGCAGAGGAAAGAGTGGTGTCTATTTGTACAATACGGGAGTAGTAGGAAAAGTTACTACGCACCCCTGCTTTTGCCGGCTTAAGACTTGCTCTTGCATTTTTAGCCGTGTCCTTTATGGAGGGGTCAAACACCGGAACGCTGATTGTTTTTTCTGCACCGGTACTATCTATGTACGTTACCGAGATCTGATCTTTCAGGCCCATTACATTCCGGTAATAACTTCCAAAAGAACCGCTGTTACTAAGGGTTTGGTATCTGCCGTTAATGCTGTTGCCATCTCCGGAAATGTAATTCATGAAAGTATCAGTGAGCTGGCGTACCCTGTAGCCATCGATGGCAGTAACGAGCGTGCCGAATTTCAATATAGAATCTTTTCTATTGATGTTGGCCGTTACCGCCATGGAGTCGCTCCAAACCTTAAAGCTTAGGGGAAACATTTTTATTTTGGCGGTATCGAGGTACTTGTTGTACTGTTTGGAATATTTAACGGCCGTATGCCCGCAGTGGACCTTACTGATTACATAAGAAAGAATATTCCGGAATTGCGTTTCGGTCATGGAGTCGGTGATGTGACGAAACCCGTCATCAAAAAAATGATCCATGCTGTCCCTGGAGGTAAACCAATATAAACTGGGGTGCGATTCTTCCAGTACCCCCCGGAATACGCGGTAGTCCTGTTGTAATTGCGTTTTAGTGTATTTATGTTGAGGATCAAAGGTTTGCCGGGATGCAGAACAACCAATCAGACAGGTAATTACAATAAAAAAAGCAACGTTCGATATCTTCTGCATCATGCTAGCACCGGTTTATTTATTAAAGGCGTTCCAGCCCTGGGCTGTAAGGGTATGTACCTGCCCGCCTTTGGTATTTATTTTTACCCCATCAGCGGCATCGGTCATATAACCAATGACGCTAATTTGTTCATTTAAAACGATCTTTTCGTAATCTGATTGTGACATAGTGAACAGTAATTCATAATCTTCGCCACCACTCAACGCACAGGCTGTTGGGTCTATTTCAAATTTAAAAGCCGCGTTACGCATTTCTTCTGAAATAGGTAATTTCTCCTCATACAATACGCATCCAAGTTGGCTTTGTTCGCAAATGTGAAGTACTTCTGAACTAAGCCCGTCGCTGATATCCATCATAGCAGTAGGTACAATATTCTGGGCTTCCAGGAACTCAATAGTTTCTTTGCGGGCCTCGGGTTTTAATAACCGGCCAATCACATAGCTTTCCCCTTCCAGGTCGGGCTGCACCTGCGGGTGCTCAAGATAAATTTGCTTTTCGCGCTCAAGGAACAGCAACCCTACATAAGCTGCCCCCAGGTCGCCGCTACAGCAAAGCAGGTCGCCTTTTTGGGCGGTATTCCTTCTAACATATTTTCCGGGCGCTACTTCCCCAATGGCAGTAATAGAAATAACAAATCCTTTTTGAGAAGAACTGGTATCACCACCCACCAGGTCGACCCCATATTTTTCGCAGGCGGCGTAAATACCTTCATAAAACTCGCTGAGCGCTTCTACACTAAATCGATTGCTGAATGCAATGCTAACCGTGATTTGGGTTGGAGTAGCGTTCATGGCATAAATATCGCTCAGGTTCACGATCACACTTTTATATCCCAGATGTCTAAGTGGGGTATACATCAGGTCAAAATGAATGCCTTCGATCAGCAGGTCGGTTGAAACAACGGTCTGTTTTCCGAAATGATCAATAACCGCAGCATCATCACCAACGCCGAGTATGGTCGAAGCATTTTGTATTTCTATATTTCTGGTCAGGTGCTCAATTAATCCGAATTCGCCCAGGGAACTTATTTCTGTTCTTTCACTCATGGTTCTAATGTAATAATCATTTAAAAAAATAGCAATACCTGCCACGTTATTAGTACACCTAAAACGGGCAGGCAGGGTTGAAAATGCCAATAAAGTTATAGAATTATTCGGCAGCTATCCGGCTCACGCAGGTTAGGCCTTGTCATTCACCCATTTTAACATATCGTCGTGTATTTTCCCATTGGATGCGGCGATACGTGGCTGGTACAATGAATAAGAACTGCCTTCGAAATCAGTTACTTTTCCTCCCGCTTCTTCTACAATTAAAAATCCGGCGGCGCTGTCCCAGGCCTGTAATTTATGCTCATAAAAGCCATCAAAACGGCCGGCAGCAACCCAGCAAAGGTCCATAGCAGCGGAACCCAGGCGACGAACCGGGATGCCGGCCCTGATGAACCGGGAAAATGCTTCCAACGGACCATTAGGCTGATTAATATAGGTGTAAGGGAAGCCGGTGACCAGGCAGGATTTCATCAGATCATTTTCTGCGCTTACGTGAATTGGCTCCCCATTGAGGGTGGCCCCTTTTCCCCTTTCGGCGAAATAATATTCTTTTATAAACGGATTCAACACGGCGCCCATCAACATGGTTCCATTGTGTTCCAGACCGATAGATACACAACAAATGGGAATTCCGTGGGCATAATTTACCGTACCATCAATAGGGTCTATGATCCATTTATACTCACTGTCCATAACGATTTCTCCCGCCTCTTCGCTCATAATAAAATGATCGGGAAATTGCGCTTTAATGGTATCGATGATTGCTTTTTCAGAAGCATGATCGGCCTCGGTAACCAGGTTATTTATACCTTCTTTATTGCTGATCAGCAGATTTTTTGAATTAAAATAGTGCTGCATCACCTTGGCGCCTGCTTCTGTGGCGTTTATTAAAGTTTCTTTTAACATGGCGCAAAGATAAGGGGCGTTGGGGAACCTGATAACTTGTATGCATTTCTTCCTATTTTGCATGTCTATGCTGTTGTCTGTCATAATAGTTAACTATAATGTGAAATACTTCCTGGAGCAATGTTTATGCTCGGTGAGGAAGGCTATTGGGGAAATGACCGTAGCAACCGGCGAGCGGAATGTGGAAGTTTGGGTAATCGATAACAATTCAACAGATGGCAGCATTGAATACCTGCAAAACCGGTTTCCATTTGTTCAGTTTGTAAAAAACACCGTCAACCTGGGCTTTTCCAAGGCCAATAACCAGGGTTTGCAAAAAGCAAATGGGAAGTACATTCTGTTTTTAAACCCCGATACCATTTTACCCGAAGATGCTTTTACAAAATGTATTGCATTTATGGAAACTACTGCCGATGCAGGGGCATTAGGTGTTCAAATGATTGACGGCACGGGGCAGTATTTAAAAGAGTCGAAAAGAGGGTTCCCTTCGTTTTGGGTGTCGTTTTGTAAAATGAGCGGGTTAACCCGGTCGTTTCCCCATTCAAAGATATTTGCCCGCTATTACATGGGTCATTTAAGCCACCAGGAGGTAAATAAAATAGATATATTGTCCGGCGCTTTTATGATGGTAAAAAAGGCCGTACTGGATAAAACCGGCGGCTTCGACGAACAGTTTTTTATGTATGGCGAGGACATTGATCTCAGCTACCGGCTTCAACAAACCGGGCATAACAATTATTATTTTCCCGAATGTGCCATTATTCATTTTAAAGGCGAAAGCACCCGTAAGGACAGTAAGTATGTAAGGTTGTTTTATAAAGCGATGGTGCAGTTTGTGCAAAAGCATTTTCATGGCGAGTTGGCCTGGTTTTATACAGGGTTGTTGGAAGCGGTGATCTGGCTACGGGCTGCTATAACTTTTGTAAGCCGGGAACATGAAGAACGATCGATAAAATACCAGGGAACTCCCACTTTTTTCCTGGCAGGGGATGAAAGGAGTAATAATGAAGTGCGCTCCATACTAACGGCTTTTCCTGCATATACTATCACCGCTATTCCTGAAGAAGCAAAGGAATGGATATTCTGCGAAGGCACTGCATTCTCGTTCGGGCAAATAATTGATCAGTTGAAATCATGCCCCGATTGGTTAAAACCATTTATTCATGCCAGTGGTACCTATACCATTGTTGGAAGCCATTCCAAAGACCAACGGGGGTTTGTGATCGTTATGGATTAATTAACCTGTTTCAGGTACTCAATAGGATTCAGATAAAACATCTTTTTCCATCCCTGCCTTGAATGATCAATACGCCAGGGAAGCGGCAACATGGATGATACCGAATAGTGCAGATGCGATGGCTTGCCTGCGGCATTGCCTGTATTGCCAACTGAACCTATTGTTGAACCGGCATTAACAAAACTACAGCTAGAAGTTTTAATTTCTTTCAAATGTGCATAATAATGGAACCGCCATTTTGGTCCAAGTACAATGGCTACATTACCGCCGCGCCCCAACTTACCGGTATACACAACCAAGCCCGATGTTGAAGCTCTTACATCTGTTCCTGACCTGGCAAAAATATCAACGCCTTTGTGGGTAACCGATTTGCCCCAGGGATAAAACCAAAATGAGTCATCGCTATAACTTTTGTTGGTTGCTCCTTTTACCGGCATTATGAAATGCTGGGGAATACAAAAGCCGATACAAAAAATCAGCAAAAGCAATAAAAGGCTGTACCGGCTAATTCTTTTGAATTTCATATATGGTTGGGATGTTGCATGAAAATATTGGTTTGGGAACAGATTTGCAAGAAAGAACATGGTATAAAAAAGTTAAATACCATTTTTGATTAAACCGTAGATGCTGCAGAAAAAATATTTTACTTTCAGACACAAAAAATTAATCTAACTCTAACGGGTATTTGTTATATTTGGATACGCACTTAAACCTTATTCAAATGCAAAACACATTTACTCCTCCATTCGTTTCATCCCATAGTTATTTCGCTTATTTAAATAAACCTCCCGGCCGGAACGGCATTTAAATACAGCATTCAATAAAGTTATTGAACACATCCTTGTATAAAGCAGCCCCTTTATAACGCTTGCTTTGTACCAAAGGATAGTGCATACTATTGCCTGACATTCATAAGCTGGAAAATCAAGTACAAAACAACAATCATTAATCATTTATAAACATTTTGTATGAAAAAACTAAACATGCTTTTAGTGGCTTTATCTGTTGCTTATTTCGCCAATGCACAATGGGCAACCAACGGAAATGATATTCATAGTACCAATACCGGCAATGTTGGTATAGGAACCAGTACCCCGGGTGTAAAACTCGATGTGGCGGGAACTGTTCGCGCTGCCACTTTCATCCTATCTGAGAATTTTGATAATGTGTTGAATAGTGTTGATAACGGAAACGTTTATCCGTTAATAGGCACTTACAGGGGCTGGGATACCAAGGCAATATATGTGGCAGGGTATAATGCCGGAAACTCAGCGGCTTCCGGCTATACTACGGCTACAGAGCGGGTATACATTGGCAATCCTACTTTCAACAGCAACTATCTTTCAGTTAATTTATTAAATGGCAATGTCGGTATTGGTACCGCAAGTACCGGTACATTCAAATTGGCTGTTGAAGGAAAAATTGGCGCACGTGAAGTGCGGGTAACCAGTGCAAACCCCTGGCCTGATTATGTATTCAGCCGGTCGTATAAATTACGCAGTTTGGCTAACGTAGAAGAGTATATAAAGAAAAATCATCACCTACCCAATATGCCCTCGGCACAGGAAGTAAAAGACAATGGAATTGAATTAGGTGTGATGAATGCAAAGCTGGTACAGAACATTGAAGAGCTCATGTTATATGTGATTGATTTGAAAAAGGAAATTGAGCAATTAAAAAAAGAACGGCGATAACAAAAAAAATCATACGCATTATTTAAAATTTCAAACCTAAAATTATGAGAAAAAAATTCTTTCAATTGGCTATTTGTTTACTATCTGTTGCAGGTTCATTTGCACAGCAATGGTCGGGCAGCAACACTACATCGGGACTAATAACGCGCGAAGGCATTACTTATATTAATAGCGAAAGTAGCGGGCTGATTGTTGATGCTGCCGGTTTGCAACGATCAGGATTTATGAAATATTGGGGCAAATACGCTGGTCTTTGGAGAGATCCGGAAGCCTTTTTTGAGATTGGGCGGGTGACAGGAAATATTCTTTCACCAACAGGATTTACAACTGATATGTTTTTTGCAGGTAATGGAAATATTGGAATTGGAACCCTTTCTCCCGGTACATTCAAGCTGGCTGTAGAAGGAAAAATCGGCGCGCGTGAAGTTCGTGTAACAAGTGCCAATCCATGGCCCGATTATGTATTCGCCGAACAATACAAATTAATAAGCCTTTCGGCGCTTAAAGAGTATATCAGCAGAAACCACCGTCTGCCAGAAATGCCTTCTGCACAGGAAGTAAAAGACAATGGTATTGAATTAGGAAAAATGAATGCGAAACTGCTGGAGAAGATTGAAGAGCTCACCCTGTATGTTATTGAGCTTAAAGAAGACATTGAGCAATTAAAGAAGAACGGCGGTAACTAAAATTCATATGCATTATTTAAGATTTCAAACCTAAAACTATGAGAAGAAAATTCTTTCAATTGGTTATTTGTTTACTATCTGTTGCCGGATCATTTGCACAACAATGGTCGGGCAGTTCTACTACTGCAGGATCAATTTACCGCGATGGAAATATTGGTGTAGGCATTTCAAACCCACATAAAAAAATAACAGTTGCAAACAGTGAAGTGGGTGATGGAATATGGGTGCAAAGCAATAGTGTGCAACATATTGCGATGTTAAGTAACATGGGTCTGGGTTACTGGAATGGATTGACCCAAAGCGGAGACAACATGCTTCTTTGGAGAGGGTCGGATATAAACCATGCAGACGCCGGTGGGCTGGTTATAGGACCCTGGACCAGTGCTAACCGCGGAATGCGCATTCTTCCTTCGGGTAATATAGGTATAGGCACTCCAAGCCCACATAAAAGAGTAACAATTGCAACCAGTGAATTGGGCGATGGAGTATGGGTGGCAAGCAATGGTTCTTCACAAATTGCTATGTTAAGTAACATGGGGCAGGGTTACTGGAATGGGTTGACCCAAAGCGGAGACAACATGCTTCTTTGGGCAGGTTCAAATATAAATCAGGCAGACGCAGGCGCATTGGTTATAGGGCCCTGGACAAGTGCGGGCGAGGGAATTCGCATACTGCCTTCGGGCAATGTAGCAATAGGTACTCCCTTTCCTGGCTCTTTTAAACTGGCTGTAGAAGGAAAAATCGGCGCACGTGAAGTTCGTGTAACAGCTGCCAATCCATGGCCCGATTATGTATTCGCCAAACAATACAAATTAATAAGCCTTTCAAGCCTTGAAGAATACATCAGCAAAAACAACCGCCTGCCCAATATGCCTTCTGCAGAAGAGGTAAAAAATAACGGCATTGAATTAGGCCAGATAAATACACGGGTAGTAGAAAAGATAGAAGAACTAACGTTATATATCATTGCCATGAATAAAAAAATAGAAAAATTAGAGAAGGACAATGCGGAGCTGCGCAATCAGTTACAAAAATGAAAAACTTCATCTTATGCAACACAAAATAAAAATTCTGTTTATAATATCAATAGCTGTTTTTGCATGTAGTCAAAAAAGCTATTCGCAAAAAAGTCTGGTAGCACGTCAGGTAGATAAAAACACGTTCGCACGAAAGCAAGCCGGAAAAGATAAAGTTATTTCTTATCTGCAGCAACGGTCAAAAAATGGAGTGGTTAACCTGTTTGAGTTTAACGCTGATGCTTTAAAAGACGATGCTTTTTTTCTGAACGTATTTCCCGGCGAATCAATCATGGTAACTAAACAAAAGGTTGATAAAAGAAGCGGAGATAATTTTACCTGGTATGGAGTTATTAACGGGACGAACGGCCATGAAGGATCAATAGCCATGGTTTATTTAAATGGTGAATTATCGGGAAATCTGAACTACAAATCCGGTAATTATTCCATGAACCCCATGGGCAAAGGCGCTTTTTCGTTATACGAAATTGATTTTAAAAAGGCCCCTGTTGATGATGATGCTCCTGGTATGATTGACTCGCATGAAAAAATTAATAAGCAAGGCGAGCCGGCAACAGAGGCAGCAGCCGCTGCCGCTTGTAATTTGCGTGTATTGATAGCTATAACCCCTTCGGCAGAAAACTTTATAAAAAATAGCCTGGGTTTTAGCAGCCTTACACAATTTGCTTTACAGGCAGTTGCCGAAACCAATCAGGCATATATTAATAGTGCGGTAAACATTTACATGGAGCTGGCTTCTTCGGTTCGGGTGAATTACAGCGAATCAGGAAATTTTTCAACCGATTTAACCAGGTTTAGGACAACGTCAGACGGATACATGGACGAAATCCATAATTATAGAAACCTGTATGCGGCAGATGTAAATCTTTTAATTATTAATAATAGTTCAGCCTGCGGTCTTGCATCTACGATAATGGCAAATGCAACCACTGCTTTTGCCGCTGCCCATTATGATTGCACCCTTGGGTATTATAGTTTTGCCCATGAAATTGGTCATTTACAGGGGCTGCGCCATAATCCCGAAGTGGATGGTTCTACCAGTCCGTACGCATATGGTCATGGATATGTTTATTCGCCTGGTGGCTGGCGAACTGTTATGGCTTATAATTACAACGGAGAAACACGTATTCAATATTTTTCAAACCCCAACGTAACGTATGGCGGCGTACCAATGGGCACAGCAGCTACCCATAATAATGCACGCGTTTTAAACGAAACAGCAGGTACTGTAGCCAATTTCAGAAATGCCTCTTCAACCTTAGCCATCAACAGCGCGGGTGCAGTTGTTAATGATGAATCTTCCGACGCTATTGCAACTTCTGAAGTGATTTTACAGGATGGATTTGAAGCAACAGGTAGTTCACAGTTTTCGGCACGTATCATCAGTTGTGTTGGTCCATCCATTGCTGCTGATAATACCGATGCAGTAAATGCAAAGGAAGATGAATCGGCTGATAGCAGATCGGCATTAGCTATTTATCCTACGGTTACCAGTGGCCGCGTTTTTATTAGTACCGATCTTTCAGAATTGAAAAGAGCAGATATTATAGTGACTGATAATTCGGGACGTATTGTTTCAAGATCGGTAAACAATGCTGGTAAAAAAACGATAAGCATGGATCTGGGCCATCTTCCCAATGGCATTTATTTTATACAGGCAAAGCAAGGCGAAAAAATAATTACACGTAAAGTGATTATTAATCATTAAGCAAATTTGAGCCATTTAAATAACGGAATTTACTGCCTGGTAAAAAGCACGGTTAATAAAATCACAGTCGATGTTTCTGCTTTAAATAATGGCGTGTACTTTTTATCCTTTTTAAATTGGGAGTCTTTACAGACATATAAATTTATTGTTAATAGGTAGAAGGCTCGGGGTATAAAAATTCACAAATAAACAAATTTCAAAAAGTCGCCCTAACCGGCGGCTTTTCTTGTTTTTAGGCCTGCCGTTCACCCTAATCTTTGCAAAATGTACAATATATGAGCCTAAAAACCTTTAATTTTGGTAATGCCTGACCAAACGGGCAACTAATGAATGGCCCTAATTGATATCTCTTTACCCCGGTCGGTTGCCCGAGCGTTGCGATTGCCCGCCAAGTCACCCAGGCGGCAGCAGATCAGGGTGCTAAAGAAATTGCTGAAGAAAGCCCGGTTTACCGAATTCGGTCAAAAATACCGGTTCGATGAGATCCTGTTGAGTAAACATGCTGGGAAAAAATTCCAGCAACTTGTTCCTACCTACGATTATAACAAGATATATTCTGAATGGTGGCATAAAACACTGGAAGGTAAAAGGGACATTTGCTGGCCTGGAAAGATAAAATATTTTGCCCTCAGCTCCGGGACCTCCGAGTCTGCCAGCAAGTATTTACCTATAACCAACGATCTGATGCGGGGTAACCGCATCGTCATGATCAAACAACTACTTTCCTTACGCACCTACCACGATATTCCGGTAAAAAGTATTGGCAAAGGCTGGTTAATGCTGGGCGGTAGCACCGACCTGCAAAAAGGACCCGGTTATTATGCCGGCGACCTCAGTGGCATAACCGCTAAAAAAGTACCATTTTGGTTTTCTCCGTTTTATAAACCAGGTAAAAAAATTGCCCGTACCCGTGACTGGAACAGTAAAATTGAAGCCATCGTAGAAGAGGCCCCGAATTGGGATATCGGCTTCGTTGTGGGCGTTCCGGCCTGGATACAAATGTGCATGGAAAAGATCGTTGAGCGGTATCAACTCAACTCTATCCACGACATGTGGCCTAACCTGGCTTTTTTCGTTCATGGCGGCGTTTCCTTTGAGCCTTATAAAAAAGGCTTTAATAAACTGGTAGCCAAACCGCTTACATTTATTGAAACTTATCTTGCTTCTGAAGGCTTTATTGCATATCAGGATCGTCAGCAATCCAACGGCATGCGGCTTGCCCTGAACGATCATATCTTTTTTGAATTTGTGCCATTTAACAGCGATAATTTTGACGCCGATGGTAACCTGGTAGAAAATCCGGAAGTTCTGATGATTCACCAGGTAGAAGAAGGGAGGGATTATGCGATCTTGTTGAGCACCACAGCCGGCGCATGGCGTTATTTGATTGGCGATACCGTTCGGTTCGTTGATAAGGATCGTTGTGAAATAATCATTACAGGTCGCACCAAACATTTTTTGAGTCTCGTGGGTGAGCACCTGAGTGTTGATAACATGAATAAAGCTATAAAGCTGGCCAGTGAAGAGATGAATGTGAATATACCAGAGTATACCGTAGCCGGTATTCCTCATGGCTTATTCTTTGCCCATGAATGGTGGATAGCCAGTGATGATACCGTTGATGCGGAATTGCTACGTGAGAAAATAGACAACTGCCTGAAAGAATTAAATGATGACTATGCAGTAGAAAGGAAAAGTGCGCTGAAAGAAGTTTACCTGAACGTATTGCCTGTTTCAAAATTCATGGAGTTTATGCATTTGAAAGGAAAGATCGGTGGGCAGCATAAATTTCCACGTGTTATGAAGGGTAAGATGTATGAAGACTGGGCAAAATTCATTGAGACGGGCACAATTTCGCAACCTGCCTAGATATTGCTGATTTTGTGATTTAGATATTTTGAGATTTTTGCATGCACCCGCAGCTGTAAGAAATCTCAAAATCTCGAGATCCCGAAATCTCGAATTCCCCAATATGTTTTCCTACCTTGCGTACACGTATATTAAAATTGGAAGATCTATAAGGGTATCAGCATGTGGCAAGCCATAATAAGTGGGTTAACGCTGGGATGTATTCTTGCTCTCTCTGTAGGGCCCGTAATATTTACCATCATAAAGCAAAGTTTAAATAACGGTCATACTGGCGGGCTAAGTTTTGTAGCCGGGGTATGGTTGAGTGATATTATATTAGTATTCATTAGTAATGCCTTTTCGGATTTTGTTTCGGGATTACTGGAGTACAAAAATATTATTGGATATATCGGTAGCGCCTTCCTGGTAGCCGTTGGTGTTTACTATTTGTTTTTTAAAAAAGTGACCCTTCGTACCGATGCCGATGGTAAAGCAGTAAAGTTTCGAAAGTGGGAAATGCTCAAGATCCTGTCAAGCGGCTTTTTTTTAAATACTCTTAATCCCAGCGTATTTATCTTCTGGTTGGGAACCGCAACTGCATTTTCCAAATACAATTTTAACCAGCGGCTGCTGATCTTTTCTGTTTGCCTGGCCGTTAATATTGCCGCGGATATATTAAAAGTAGTGTTGGCCGGTAAATTACGCACCAAGCTTACCTTGCATAATATTTCATTAATTAATAAAGTATCGGGTGTTATACTGGCTGGTTTTGGGTTAGCCCTTTTTTATGGGACCTATTTTTTATCTGCTAAGATCAAATAAAAGGGCTATTCGTAATAACAACAAAACAATCACCCCATTTTACCGTTTCATAGTACGCTTATTCCCTGCTGTCTTTAACAAATCATTAGTTAAAAAACAAAAAGGCCCTGTGTAACTTGTTGCCGAATGAAGCAAGCTTTACTTTTTATATTACTGGTATCAATAACAGAAGCAACCTTATCGCAATCGGCTGATTTTATCGTTCTAAAAAAACGAAACAACCGAACATTAAAGACCTATTATCCCGGCGAGTTTATTTCTGCCGTAACCTACAATGGGTTTACCATAAATGGTTTTATTAAAGATATCCGGCACGATTCCATAATCATTCTGCAACAGGAGCGCAAGCTGGTCCCTACCGATTTTGGTTCTACCCTCGATACCATGTCCTATACCTTTGGTATCGACTACCACAATATTAAATCGTTCCATTTTACCAGTAAATATACCTGGGGGCGAAAAAGAGGGTTTGCTGAAATAACCCTTCCGCGCCTGATGAAAGTTGGTGGCATAGGGTTTCTGGTCCTCGAACTGGTTAATACAGGTTATAGAAAGGAATCTATTTCGGCCGACAACAAACTGCTACCCTTAGGGATAGCTGCCGGTGTGGCCGCAACAGGATTTGCTATTTCTTATTTTCAGAACAGAAGCGATAAGTCGGGTGGAAAATATAAAGTGGTATATGTGAAAAATACTAAATAGGAAAATATAGTCACCCCATTCAACGTTAAGGGAACAGCAATCA
>DASUVL010000036.1:0-8429 GCA_036379015.1 Niastella sp. | reverse complement strand
TTGAAAATGGTGAAGACGGAAGCACTATTCCTCATGCAGGTTATGTTTTATTCGTAAATATAGCGCCTATGAAATAATCATGATAAAAAAAGAAAAAGGCGAGTCTCCCGAAGGAAACTCACCTTTCAACTTTTATTATTTAACATCACCTGCGGAGATTTCGAAAAACAGGCATTATCATATTATCGAATTATCACATTATCACCCGCCTCCGCGCTCCGACGCTGAAGCTCTGGCGCAAGCGTCTAAAGCTTCGGACGGGCCTCGCTTCGCCGAAGCTTCGCGAAGGCGCAGCAAGCATTAGTTCTTCGTGATCTTAAATTCCACGCGACGGTTCAACTGTCGGCCCTCATCAGTTTCATTTTCAGAAACCGGCATGCTTTCACCATATCCTTTCGATACGATCCTGTTCGCGGATATACCTTGCGAAATAATGTATGCCACGCACGATCTGGCACGGTTATCAGAAAGCTTGAAGTTATATTCGTCTGAACCTTTACTATCTGTGTGTGCACTTAATTCAATTTCAATAGCCGGGTTTTCTTTCAACAGTTTTACTACACGGTCCAGCTCAACATTCGACTCCGGACGCAGATCCCATTTATCAAAATCAAAGAATACGTTGTTCAACCGAACTACCTGGCCAATTTCAATGGGCACCAGGTACAGGTCTTTATGTATTTCTTTATAACCGGCTTTCACCATGGAGTCGAGGTTCAGGTTCTCAGAGATGGCGAAGAATTTATCGGCGCTGGCGCGAATACTGTAATTCTTATCGTAAGGCAATACGATCTTGAAAGCACCATCGGTAGGATCTGAAATGCCACTTCCTGCTTCTACCCCATCGGGCAACGTTTCATAAATAAGCGAAGCGCTCAACGGTTGTTTTGTTTTTGCATTATACACGTTGCCACTCACTAACAATACGGGGTCTGGTTTTTCACGCTCCAACAGCTTAACACGTACAATGTCGCTTTCGCCGTACGTATCTTTATTACTGGTTAAATACGCATATTCCCCACCGGCATCCAGGGTAAAAAAGGCATCCCAGCCTTCGGTGTTGATGGGGCTTCCCAGGTTTACGGGTGTGCTCCATTTCGTCCAGGTTTTATCCAAACGTTTGGTCATGTAAATATCGTTATCGCCTAAACCACCGGGGCGGTTACTGCTGAAATACATGGTAACGCCATCAGCTGCGATGTAGGGCGTCATTTCATCGCCAGGAAAATTAATTTGTTTGCCCAGGCTCTTGGGTTCTGTCCAGCTGCCATCGGGTTCGCGAAAGCAAACAAACAGGTCATTGTCGGAGCTGCCCGGCACGGGTGTCATATATAACACCAATGCTTTCATGTCTGGTGAAAGAGTAGCTCCTGAAACAAGGCCACGGTCGTATTTGTCGTATTTTTTAATATACAACATTTCCGGTTCGCCCCAGCGGCCATCGGCCTGGCGGGTACAAATGCTCACGCCTTTTCCGAAGTAAGCGCCACCGTTACCAAAAGCACCGCGGACCAATATGCGGTTTTTGTCGGGCGATATCCAATACACCGCGTTATACTGAGACGTATTCAGGGGATATTTTAAATGGCGGGCTTCCTGCCATACACCGTTTGAATCTCGTGTAGCATACCAAATGTCCTGCGAATTAGGCACCGAATTATATTTGGTATTGGAAGGATGGTTCTCACAAATAAAAAATAACAGATTGCCATCTGCCGATACGGTAGGACGCAATTCACCCAGATCGGAATTGATATTTTCACCCAGATTCTCGATCTTGATAATGGTGCCGGCCGTAATGATATTATCCTTTTGCGCTATTAACTTGCCAGTATCACTCACATTGGCTAACTGGGCAGTTGCCTGTTGCAGGCCAAACGCCAGGGCTAAAAAGGTTATAACTCTTTTCACAAGGTTGGATTTAATTACCTAATAACGTACAATTTAGCCGCGGATTGTTTTGCCGGAGGCAAAATCGTGAATGGTGAATGGTGAATGGTCAATGGGCAATGGTCAATGGAATCCGAATTTTTGAGGCTTCTGATTGTCTGAAACCTCGCGAATTAGCGAGCTATTCACCATTCAACATCCGCTCATACAGAATAAAATTCTAAAGTGTATATTTTTTACTGAATTTTATTCTATTAATTTCTATCTTTACAGAACAAAGTACCAAACTAGCAGTCACAGCAACCTGCCTTTATAACCAACAACATATCAACCAATTATGGAAACCTTGTCATCGGCTGCACCGGTAGCTCCGGCAAAAAGCAAGCGCATTCATTCCATCGACCTGCTGCGGGGAACCGTTATGATCATCATGGCGTTGGACCATGTGCGCGATTATTTCCATGCCGGCGTATTCCAGTTCGACCCCACCGATCTTACCCGCACAGATGTGCCGCTGTTCTTTACCCGGTGGATCACCCATTTTTGCGCGCCCGTATTTACCTTCCTGGCCGGTACTTCCGCGTTTTTAAATGGTACAAAGAAGACAAAAAAAGAGCTGTCGCTTTTCCTTTTCACCAGGGGCTTGTGGCTCGTAATAGCCGAAATGCTGATCATTACCTTAGGCTGGTCGTTCAACCCGCAATACCCGTTTCTGATCCTGCAGGTGATTTGGGCGTTGGGTGTTAGTATGATGGTGCTCTCGGTTTTGATCTATCTGCCGCGAACGCTCATCCTCATCATCGGGCTACTCTTAATAGGGGGGCATAACCTGCTCGATAGAACACAAGCTGCAGGCGATCAATCCACATCGGTTCTGATGGCCGTCTTGCATGAACGACACGTCTTTTTCATGAAACCGTTTTCGGTTATGCTTGGGTATCCTGTTATGCCCTGGATTGGTATTATGTTGACCGGCTATGCTTTTGGTCAGTTGTACCTGCCCACGTTTGATGCCGCCAAAAGAAAGAAAATATTGGTGTACCTGGGACTGAGCGTCATTGCGCTGTTTATATTGATTCGATTTATTAATATATATGGCGATCCCAGCCGCTGGTCGGCGCAAAAAACACCCGTGTTTACGCTACTGTCATTTTTAAATACCACCAAGTATCCGCCTTCTTTATTATATATATTAATGACGTTAGGACCGGCCATGCTGTTCCTTGCCTTTGTAGAAAAACCATTGAACCGGTTTACCGAAAAGCTAGTTGTATTAGGCCGGGTGCCCATGTTCTTTTACATTCTGCATATTTATCTTATCCACGCATTGGCCGTTATAGCCGCTGCGGTATCAGGGTTCAAATGGAGCGACATGGTGTTAACCGGTTGGGTTAGTATGAATGAACAACTGAAAGGCTATGGGTACAGCCTTGTTTTTGTATATGTGTTATGGATAATAATTATCGTTTCCGTATACCCGCTGTGCAGGTGGTACGACAACTATAAACGGGTTCATCGCACCAAATGGTGGTTGAGCTACATCTAAAAAATGCGGAACGCAGAAGGCGAAACGCGGAACGCATAATAGACCTGTCAGATTCTGTGTTTAACAGCTTGCGTTATCAGCTTGCCGTTGCGGACCTGACAGGTCTTCTTCGTTTTTTTGTTACTTTTAGAAAAGAACTGACATTCGTCTAAATCACCACCACCATGGCCAAATCAACCAATAAAACCACCGAGACCAAAAACAGTGTTGAGGACTTTATTAATACGGTAGCTGATGAAACCAAACGCAATGATAGCATTGAACTGGTCCGGCTCATGAAACAACATTCAGGGTTCGATGCCAAAATGTGGGGACCGAACATTGTTGGTTTTGGCAGCTACCATTATAAATATGCCAGCGGGCGCGAAGGCGATGCGCCATTGGTTGGCTTTTCGCCCCGGGCAAAAGAAATATCCCTGTACTTTGCCCAGGATTTTACCGAAAGGGAAAAATTATTACAACTATTGGGTAAACATAGGTCCGGCGTAGGCTGTGTATACATAAAAAAACTGCAGGACATTAATATTGAAGTACTTGCCGAACTAATTACTTCTTCTGTCAGGCACCTGCAGCAAAAATATCCTTCCTGAGTTCCTTCCTTAGTTTACATGACCCAGGTCATTACAACTGCCATTAATGCAGCAGATACGAACAACTGTTTGTCATTATAACAACGACCTTCTCCTCCTCCACGCAGCAATTTACCAGTCAGATAAATATCCAAATTCAACGGGATTCGGCCTAATTCAAATACTTCATTTTCCAATCCTGCCCACTGCAATCATACCCGGAAAATAGCTATGGTTAAGGTAATGAGGAAGCATGCTCCCTGCTTTTCATTACCAGGGATTTCTATTGTTTAACCAATAACAATGAGACCATGAAGAAATTGTTAGCACTACTTATTATGACTGGTATGCTGTATACGGCATACTCGCAAACAAAACAGGTAACCGGAAAAGTTACTGATGCCACCGGAACTCCATTGCTGGGTATATCGGTTACCATCAAAGGAACAATGTCAGGCACTACTAGTGCTGAAGATGGAACTTTTAAATTGACTGTTCCCGAAAATGCCGTACTGGTTATTTCCGGCATTGGTTATGAACCATCAGAAATGAGTGTACGAAATCGTAGTGTATTTGATATACAGTTAAACACCGAAATAAAAGCGCTCAGTGAGATAGTGGTAACCGGTACCGGGGTTGCTACGGAAAAGAAAAAACTTTCCATCGATGTAGCGAGCGTAGGAAGTAAGGACCTGGCCAAATCGGCCATTGCAACAATAGATCAGGCATTGATCGGTAAAGTAGCCGGCGCCCAGATACAAATGAATTCCGGCGAGCCCGGGCAAAAAGCAAATATCATTTTACGTGGTATTAATTCCCTGGGTTCTTCAACACCTATTATACTGGTTGATGGCGTTCAGGTAACGGATATAAACGGACTGGATGTGTCGAATGTTGACAAAGTTGAAATTGCTAAAGGACCAGCAGCCGGCATGTTGTATGGAGCGCAGGGCGCCAATGGGGTTATACAGATATTCACGAAGAAAGGCAGCCGCAATAAACCATTGAGTATTACTTTGATGTCAAAAGTAAGTATCGACAAAGTGATACTTGGAGAAGATAAAACCCTTAGTGCAAAAAACCATCACTTTACCCAGGATGCCAGTGGTAATATCCTCGACCGCAATGGCGCCATTCTGCAACCCGATTCAAATGGTATGTGGCCCGAACCGGCCGAAGATGATTTCAATACCGATTTTAATTTAAAGAATAATAAAACCTACCCGGCTAACCTGGCCTTGTATAACCACCTTGAACAAGCATACCAAACGGCCGTTTCAACTACCAATTCAATAGGTATTTCAGGTGGTGGTAATAAAGCAGATTATTCCTTTACGCTTTCGCACCTGAACCAGGAGAATGTACTGGCCAATCGCTTCCGGCGTACCAACCTATCGGCCAACCTGGGCTTTGAATTATTCAAAGGATTTACAGCACGCAATTCAACACAGGTAATACTACAGGATGAAAATCTGATATCAGGAACGTATAATGTTACATCCCGCATTAAATACAATATCGATGCCTTATTTGAAGGGACCAATAACAACCGGTTCGAAATGATCAACTCCTATCCCTGGATAGATTTTACGTCAAAATACCCCGGCACCAATTTAACGGTTGTACGACCCCGGGATGAGAACCAGGTGAATGTATTGTCAGAAGCCGACTGGCATTCCCGGTCAAGCAAGGATACCCGTGTCATCAATAACAGCAACCTGAATTATAAATTCCCACGCTTTCTTGAACTGGATTTCAAATACGGGATTGAATTATGGAATTCAGAATTCAATGACCTGTACAAGAACCAGGAATTAGCACCCCAGGTAGCCCTGGGTTTCTGGGGAAATACCGCCCAGGGTTCTGTACGCAATGACTTTTCGAAATCGGTTTATCAAAACGCACTGTCAACTGTTTACTTCAGAACTGATTTCAGGAAAGACTTCAAGATAGATGTGCCTATCACGACCTCTACCCAGTTATCGTACGACTGGCGCAAACTGAAATATAATTCCTTCTATGCACAAGGGTTGAACTTACCGCAATATCCACCGTCAAATATTTCTGCAGCCGCATTGAAGACCAGTGGCGATGGCAGCTTTGAATACATCACTTACGGCTACCTGGTAAACCAAACCATTGACTTCGGTAGTTTATTCGGAGTTACCGGTGGTTTCCGTTCCGATTACAATTCACAATTTGGTGATCAAAAGAAACCATTCACTTTTGGCCGGGGAACAGCCTATTTCAGACCCTCTGAATTATTTAATGTAAACAAGCTTACCGACTGGAAGATCCGGGCCGCCTATGGCGCTGCAGGTATTCCACCCAATGAATTTGACGGCGAATATTATCGCCGCCAAACGACGCTGGGTTCTATCCAATTAGGCGAAGGCGTTGGACTTTATCTGCCCAACATCCTCGGGAACAGAAACCTTCAGGTACAGGAAGTTCGGGAACTGGAAGTAGGTACCGATATAACGATCACGCCGGGAACTAAAGAATGGTTTAACCGGATCAGCTTATCGTTCACCTACTGGCATAAGAACAACAAGGACAATATTCAGTATGTAGATCTGTCGCCTTCCAGTGGCGCACAACAGATCCCTGACAACCTGATAGATCTGACCGTAAGAGGCGCCGATATCAGCCTTGATGCCAATATGTTCACGAGTAAAACGGCCGAATGGCAACTGGGCGTTCGCTTTGGCACCTTCAAGACCAAAGTAGACAAAGTGGCCAACGGGCGGGATTTTGTAAGTGGTTTATTTATTATAAAAGAAGGAGAATCACTGGGTAATTTTTATACCCAAAACCCATTGACAAGTATTGATCAAACGCGCACTGCCGACAAAACCAGGTACATACCTGAAGCAGATGCCGCCAACTATGAAATAGTCGAGGGCATTGTGGTGAATAAAACCACCAAACGGGCAATCTTAACCGATCCTACCGATCAGAGTATATCCGGTAATGCCTATCCAAAGTTTACCATGTCGTTTATCAACAACGTTACGTTGTGGGAAAAACTGAATATTTCCATGCAGTGGGATTGGTACCATGGTAATGAGATCTATAACCTTACCAAGCAATGGATGTATCGTGACCGGTTGCAAAAAGACTTTGACAAATCGATCACTGTTAATGGAGAAACCGGCGCCTTTGTAAATTTTTATAATAGCTTATATAATAGTGTACAGCGTACCGGCTGGTTTGTTGTAGATGGTTCGTTCTGGCGCATGAGGGACCTTACGCTTACCTATCAACTGGGTAGCGCGCTGAAAGTTCCCTGGATAAAAGGCATAGCCCTTACTGCCTCAGGAAGAAATCTATTAACGATAACAGATTATGAAGGACTTGATCCGGAAGCCACTTCGGCCCAGGATAGTCAGGGAAACCGCTCTGTAGGCGCAGGATCGAATATAGGTGCAGATTATTTCTCCATTCCTAACCTGCGTTCGTACCAGTTTGGCATTAACCTTCAGTTCTAACGTAAATCTGATTTTTATGAAACGATACCTCATATATATAATAGCAATAGCAATCATCGTTGGAGCCTGTAAAAAGTCATCCCTCGAACTAAACGATCCCAACCTTCCAACACCAGAACTATCGTTGGTAACAGAAGCGGGGTTGAAGAATTTCTCATTGGGTATTCTGCAAAAAATGATGGCGGATGTTCCCGATGAAGGGAATACCAATATTTTCCACATTGCCCTCACCAACCACAGCATCATGGGCGATGAGGCTTATGTGCCGTATGGCAACTATGGTTTACGCTGGGTTGATCAGGTATACAGGATCACACTGCCCAACGGTACGGTAATAACAAACCCTAATGGCCTTGATCAGAAGACCCAGTTACAGGGCTTTGATTCAAGAGGCGCCGGCGAACTGAACGCTTTTCAATATGAATGGTCAAGTTGTTATTACATAATTGCACAAGCCAATCAACTACTAACGGCCCTGGATAACACGGCACTCAATTTGACGGGAGATGCTACCAATAAGAAAAATACCTTTAAAGCATGGGCTTTGTATTGGAAAGGATATGCGTATTCCCGTATTGGTTCTATGTACCTGGCTGGGGTTATTACCAATGAAGCCGGGAAGACCAATGGAGATTTTGTTGACCACACAGCTATTATGGCCGAGGCCGATAAGGTATTGAATGAATGCCTGACAACATTAAATGCTATAACTGAATCAGCCGATTATAGTTCGATCATGACCGCCATTGTTGCTTCTTTCAACGACAACAAAAAGGTGGTAACACCTGACATGTGGAAACGGCAGGTATATTCATTACAGGCGCGCAATTTAATGGCCAATAAAAAGATCACCGAAATGACTACCGCCAACTGGCAGCAGATCATTACGCTTACCAATCAGGGTATACAGGCTACGGATATTATCTTCCGGTT
>DASUVL010000035.1:0-2139 GCA_036379015.1 Niastella sp. | reverse complement strand
TCATGTACCTGCCAATAAATACTCCTCATTAATAAGCCCCGGTGACGCCAACCAAAAGGCATTACGGGAAATTGCAGCCAACGGACAGGCGCACGCTAATGATGAGGCATATGCTATATGTATACCAGATTCAAGGCCCGTATGGGAGTGGTTGCCTGGCGCAGCAACGTATTGCACCAATATAAACGGGCAAACACCCGCGCATATAATGGTGCTGGCAACTGATATAAATCCTAACAGTAGTAGCTATGGGCAAACCAGTTGGCAGGACGGAGGAGTTAGTGACCAATGTCCTTTTGCCTGGTATAGTACAAATCAGAGTGGTTATTATTATAAGCAGACCTGTCCGGCCGGACCTACATACGGGGGTGCTATTTACATACAAGTGGATCCCGGCTCTTTCGGTTCTAATGTTTCGATAGAGGATGCCAATAACCAGGCACGTCAGTGGGGGCAGGAGCAGGCTAATAATACAGACGGCTATTGCCAGGTTCCGATGATCCACCTTGAGTATAGCAGTAATGCTCCTGACTGGATAAGGATTGAACTACAAAGTACCACAGACTATAATGGCTACTATTATTTTGAAATTCCGTCGGGACATCCGAATAATGCTTCGGGTTACTGGTCAATCCCGGCCGGGAATTACGATGTTACGTTTACTCCTTACAATATGGATTCCTGGTACTACCATGATTATGTTACCTGCGGTGAAGAAAACTATAAATGGAACATGTGGGAGCCATGGACTTTTCATAATGTACTCTTTAATGAAGATTGTCATTATGTAAATGTTGGTACAAATTATTATTAATGTCATCTGTTTTAGATAAAAGAAATTATTTATGAAAAATATATTAAAAAGGATAATCCTTTTAATTGCTGTATCGGCCGGGTTATTCCTGTTTTCTTTTATTCTTCCACCCAAAGGTATCTATAGCATTAAACCGAAAAATATCGACGGGGGTTTAATTGATCTGTCGAAGTATTTCCGTAAGAAAATGGTATTTGTCGTTGTCTCGGGCAACGAAACAGATGCAATCCAGAACGAGTTATCTTCTTTTTGTCAGAAATATAAAGACAGTTGCCAAGTAATAGGTGTCTTGTCGATTGAAGATGGCTACACCGAAGCCAGTAAAGAAGCTGTAAAAAGCCGGTTTAAAAGCAAATGTCCTGCGTTGTTGCTGACCGAAGGGATGTATACACGAAAAGTAGCTACCGGTCAGTCGGAATTAATGCAATGGTTTACACACATAGAGCAGAACAGGCATACTGGCTTTGATATTACAGGCGCTGGTTGGAAATTTTTTGTTGACGAAACAGGGGAGTTGTATGCCACCATGGGCCCTCAATCGTCTCTTTCAGCGCCGGTGCTGCAGCGTATCATGGGCAGGCCTGGCCGAAAAACGGTGCAGGCGCCGTTTATGCAAAGGAGACAGGAACATAAAAAAGATTAGTTCGAACCATTAGTTGTTATCCTATTAAAAAAGTATTCTGATGATACATAACAAATCTCTGTTGCTGGTATGTTTCATAAGCCTCACTTTATTGAGCATTACCAATAGTGTATTTTCTCAATTCAGGTTATGGAACCCCAACCATGCTATAGGCGCAGTTAGCGGTAATACCCATTACGTGTATAATCAAACGCCCGATCAGTTGGTTGAGATCTATTCGGCAGGCATTCCATCTGCGGGGCAAACGTATCAATGGTGGAGTAGCACCTCGCCAACTGATGCAGGTTTTGCCATGATCGCGGGGGCGCAGCAAAGCAGCTACACGCCGGGGCCGCTTACACAAAATAGGTGGTTCAAAAGGCAAACGACCAACATATTTGGGGCTTCCATTTTCTCCAATGTGATAAAACTAAGTGTTGTTTCCGCTAATTGGGAAGACCGTAATTATATTCGGGAGCATGATGTACAGGTAACTGGTGTTACCACGTGGCAGGCGGTAGATCAGTTACCTGTTGGCCAGAAATTACAAACCACCAGTTATGTAGATGGCCTGGGACGTTCAGTTGAAAAGGTAAGTCGGGAAACAGCTACACCGTCGACGCCAGGCGGCCTTTGGGGCGATGTGGTGCAATTTTCGCAATATGATCAATTTGGGCGGGAGCCTCAAAAATACCTTCCATTT
>DASUVL010000034.1:0-7046 GCA_036379015.1 Niastella sp. | reverse complement strand
TATTGGAATTTGATAATTATTAGAGAATCGTTTGTCTGGCGAACCATCTTTGTTAACTTTAAACCATGTTTTGTCTACAATCTTTGTGTCTGTTGGTACCTGTTCCGACTCTATGAAACGAACTTGGTTAAAACTAATCTTCAGATCTGCATAACTAATAACTGCAAAATCTTCTTTCGATTCATATACCAACAAAAATCCCGGATACAGATATAGGTCGCCGCCATTTATATTATGGAAACACAATGCCGGTAAATCTGCCCGTAAAATAGGTAGATGTTTTTCGGAAATGCTGATCTCGGACCTTGTTATAGTGTTTGCTGCAGATGTTCTTTCTGCAACCCGATTGGTTTGTCTTGTACTTGTAAAATCCCATTTTTTTTGAGCACCATTTAGTAAATTAAAAGCCTTCATTACGCTTTTATATAGATCAGAGAAGGAATTTTCACTATCTATTTCCAATTTTATGGATGAATAATTTAATTGCTCTATTAGTTCATTAACTTCCTCGCTTAATAAAGGCAACTCCTGCTCCATTCGAAGAATTCTCTTTTTGAACAGAAATTTAAAAAGACTCCTTTTTAGGCTATCTAATTTTTGTGAATGGTTGTTAAGTAAAATTGTTTTGCTGTTTAATAGTGAGCTGGTTTCATTAAATGTTTTGTCAGAAGCAAACAACAGGGATTTAAAATCATGTAATTCGCAGGAAGTTAACTTGTCGATAGAAGCACTTTTGATTTCATGTTGTAACTCATAAGGTTTAAATAATTGATGCCTCAGCTTATCTGCTACAAAGTCCTTATCTGAAATTGCTTCAATATGCCTAATTTGAGTCTGAATTCCCCCGTTGCCATACTTTAAGTAAATGCCAGGCATAACCTGGAAATCTTTTCTATACTTCCATTCCATTGTAGTGATTATATATTTGATTAGGTGATTGTTAAGTAGTGCTGAAGAGATATCAATCTCTTAAAAAATCCTAAATACTAGATTACAAAAATTAGGCGTTAGAAAATGGGGTGTTTTTCACGTTTTTTTTATGATGAGCTTTGCCTATTTGAGATTTTAAACGCATAGCTATCTTAATTCTCACTAAGTGACTAAGTACTTTACTTTAAAGACGATTTTGGGTTAAGACCCATTACGGGAGAACTGCCTAAAATTTCCCAATAACCAAGCCCCATTTTTTCTTAATAAAACTGTAAGTGCCATTTCTTCCATGTGACAAAATATGATCCCCGAAATTAGACCTGAGAAGGTAGAGAAGATTTTCAATTGGCACCTTCCATTATAGTACCATTGAATAATAGAATATTGGATGTTAATGAGCCTCCAAATCCCCATCCCCTCCGAAAAAATCCCGACATTTGCGCTCTTTCAACTACTATGAAGTTTTACATTGCTGAAAAGCCAAGCGTGGCCAGGGACATTGCAGCGATTGTTGGCGCTAAACAACGTAAGGAGGGGTATTTTGAAGGCAATGGGTACCAGGTTACCTGGACCTTCGGGCATTTCTGTACCCAGAAAGAACCTCATGATTACACCGAACAATGGAAATACTGGCGGCTCGAAGAACTTCCAATGATCTCTGCCAGTTTTGCTACCATGCTTCGCACGATGTACTACCGAATCACTCTGTCTAAGTAAATAGGCTGCCGCCGGCAGTTGCTATTTCTCCCTCTGCGATCCTTCCTCCAAAAAAAACACGACATTTGTCCTTTTTTCAACTACTATGAAGGTTTGCATTGCTGAAAAGCCAAGCGTGGCCAGAGACATTGCAGCGATTATTGGCGCTAAACAACGTAAGGATGGGTATTTTGAAGGCAATGGGTACCAGGTTACCTGGACCTTCGGGCATTTCTGTACCCTGAAGGAACCGCATGATTACACAGATCAATGGAAATACTGGCGGCTCGAAGACCTTCCTATGATCCCTGGCCATTTTGGGATCAAACTGATAGATAACGGTGGCGTTCAAAAACAATTCAAGGTCATAGAACAACTGGTGCTTCAAAGTGAGGAAGTGATCAACTGCGGGGATGCCGGCCAGGAAGGTGAATTGATCCAACGTTGGGTATTGCTCAAAGCAAAATGCACGGCTCCTGTCAAAAGATTATGGATCTCCTCCCTCACAGAAGACGCCATTAGGGAAGGATTCCAAAAACTAAAAAATGCCGACCAGTACGATAACCTGTATGCGGCTGGCAGCGCCCGGGCTATTGGCGACTGGCTGTTGGGCATGAACGCCACTCGCTTATTCACCAAAAAATTTGCGCAGGGGAAAACAGTGCTTTCCATTGGAAGGGTACAAACCCCAACCCTGGCCATGATCGTAGCACGGCAGAAAGAGATCAATGCATTTGTGTCGGAAGAATATTGGGAATTAAAAACGATCTACCGCGAAACGGAATTCACTGCTACCATCGATCGTATCAAGGTACTGGACAGGGCGCAAAAAGGATTGGCTTACCTGAAGGAACATCCTTTTGAGATCACTTCCTCTGAGAGAAAAGAAGGGAAAGAGGGCAATCCCCGCCTGTTTGACCTCACTGCATTGCAAGTGGAAGCCAATAAGAAATATGCTTATTCTGCGGATGACACGCTGAAATATATCCAGAATCTGTATGAGAAAAAGATGGTCACTTACCCAAGGGTAGATACCACTTATCTCTCAGAAGACCTGCATCCCAAAATTGAAGGTATCATGCAGGACCTGACGCCATATGCCGCGCTGATTGCACCCATTCTTGCCAACCCCATTCCTAAATTGAAATCGGTTTTCGATGACAAGAAAGTTACCGATCACCATGCCATTATACCTACAGGCGTCTATCCTTCCAACCTGGGACAGGAGGAAAAACGTATATATGACCTGGTAGCACGACGTTTCATTGCCGCTTTCTACCCCGAGTGTAAGATTGCGAATACGACCGTATTAGGCAAGGTAGGACAGGTTGTGTTTAAAGTAACCGGTAAACAGATCCTGGAACCTGGCTGGAAGGAAGTATATGCGAATGACGTTAAGTCGAAAAAGGAGGAAAAGGAAGAGGAAGAAGAAAAGATCCTGCCTGTATTCGTAGTAGGAGAGAGCGGTCCGCACACACCAAGGATCCATCATGGGAAAACATCACCGCCCAAAGCTTACACCGAAGCAACTTTGTTACGCGCGATGGAAACCGCGGGCAAACAGGTAGATGATGAGGAAATGCGTGAACTGCTGAAAGATAACGGCATTGGCCGTCCTTCTACCCGCGCAAATATTATTGAGACCCTGTTTCGCCGGAAGTATATAGAGAAACGTAAAAAGAATATTTATGCTACACAAACCGGCATCGATCTGATAGATACAATTCAAACGGAATTACTGAAAAGTCCCGAGCTCACAGGGATATGGGAACGTAAATTACGTCTTATTGAAAAAGGGGAATATGCGATGGAAACGTTCAAGCAGGAACTGATCCAAATGGTTATTGATCTTACTGTAGAAGTAAAGACGGCTAATTATAAAATGATTACCGTAGCGCCTGATCAACCGGAGAAAAAAGAAAAAGAGAAGGACGCAACACCTAAAAAAGAAGCAAAGCCCAAAGAACCGAAAAAGGCAGTAGTGATAGAAGAACAACAATGCCCTAAATGCAAATCAAATCCGCTGAAGAAAGGCAATACGGCTTATGGATGCGCCAACTTCAAGATCTGCGGCTTTAAGGTGCCGTTTGAAGTATTTGGCAAGAAGCTGACCGACAAGCAGATCGCAGACCTGTTAACCAAAGGGAAAACCGGGAAAACAAAGGGATGGAAGCTTACGGGTGCTGACAATGAAACAGAGGGTAAGTTGAAACTGAATGCTGCTTTTGAGCTGGAAATAGAGCCGTGAATTGTTGATTCTTAAAGATTACGTATTTTTGCAGTATGGATAGTTGGAAAAGTGTCAGGGAGAAAGAGGATTTCTTTACCCTTATTGAAAACTCGGCGGAAAAACCACAGATCATATTCAAAGATAGCACCACTTGCGGCATTAGTGCGCATGCCAGGTACAAACTGGAGCTTGGTTTTGAGCTCATTGAAGACAAAGCAGATTTTCATTACCTGGATTTACTGTCTTTCCGGTCTATCTCCAATCTTATAGCCCAGGAACTGAAGGTTACCCATCAATCACCTCAGATCATTTTAGTGAAGAACAAGCAGGTGATCTATACATCTTCACATCATGCCATTGATCCTGCTGTAATAGCCCGTCATTTGTCGTAAAAGCACCTAACAATAACATAACATGCAAAGGTCAACTGATTCCTTTAAGGACGGTAATTTCGCCGGTTTATAATTTTTTGCGGTAATGTCGTAAAAAGACAAACAGTTGTGTTATTGAAAATGATTTGTATACAAGTAGTAACCCGTTTAACACCCCGGTATATAATAGGGCTTATTATAGCAACAACTGCCTGTTGTATTCATTTTGCCTTTAAACAGCCTTTTGCCAACGTTCGAACTGTGGCAATAGATTATACGGAAGCCTTTGCAAAAACGACTGTTGAACTGGAAGCGATAGCCGACGCTTTTAAATTTGATAAAGCGGGCCTCGATACGCTTCGTGCCGCTATTTGTAAAACCCGCCTGGCTTTTAAAAAAGCCGAATGTCTGCTCGCTTATTATTACCCGGAATATGTAGAAGAACATATCAACGGCGCCCCCGTACTTCGTATTGAACGTAATGACAGCCGTGCTGTAGTAAAAGAGCCGGAAGGATTACAGGTGCTGGATGAATTAATCGCCGGTGATGCCGGGGATGATAAAGTTAAAATTGCAGCGCTGGCACGGCAACTGAAAACACATAGTGCTTTATTACTGGTTGCATGCAAACAGCAACGGGTTAAAGAACATGAATGGATTGATGCCATTCGGTTGCAGTTGATACGCATTTTTTCGAAGGGTATTACCGGTTTCGATACACCCGGCTCGTTAAATGCGCTGCCCGAAGCTTGTAGTTCGTTAATGGCTATCCGTGCTTTAACGGTTCCTTTGCTTAAAGAAAAGAATGTTTTAGATCAGAATACAAAGTTGGTACAATTCCTGGATGATGCAATTGCCTACCTGCAACAACCCGTAACCTTTAATGATTTTGACCGGCTGGTATTTTTAAAGCAATACATTAACCCGTTGTATAACGAATTTCTGCAACCTGGGCTTCATGTCAATGCACCTGCAGCCAATGAAGCCTGGAACAGAACAAGCCGGAATTTATTTTCAAATAATTTCCTGGATCCATATTACTATACCGAACTAAAGGAGCAGGAAGACAATGATGCACTCAGGTTGTTAGGAAAAAAACTGTTTTATGATCCGGTATTGAGTAGTAATAACCAAATTAGCTGCGCCACCTGTCATAACCCATCACTGGCATTTTCCGATGGCCGTCCCAAATCAGCAAGTAATGTAAAAGGGCATACGGTTCAGCGGAACGCACCCTCACTGTTGAATGCGGTTTACTCCAGGCGTTATTTTTACGATATGCGGGCTTTCACGTTGGAACAACAGGCTGAACATGTTATTTTCAATCAAATGGAATTTAACACAGCATATCCTGCCATCCTTCAAAAACTAAATAACAACGATTTATACAAAGGCTTATTCAAAACCTGTTTTGGTAAAGAAACTATTACCCGTGATCAGTTTTCCAAAGCGCTTGCTTCCTATGTGTTATCCCTTCGCTCGTTTAACAGCTTATTCGACAAATATGTGCGGGATGAAATAAAGACAATTGATGCAGACGTACAGCAAGGGTTTAATTTATTTATGGGTAAAGCGCAATGCGGAACCTGCCATTTCGCACCCAACTTCTCCGGATTGGTGCCGCCTTTATATACAGAAAATGAAAGCGAAGTGTTGGGCATTCCTGAAGATCCTGATGCCGTGATTAAAAAGGCAGATACTGATAACGGTCGCTTCAACAATAAACTATACAGTGAGATGGCCTGGATCTATGAAAAGTCGTTTAAAACCGTTACGGTAAGGAATGCGGCACTTACGGCTCCCTATTTTCATAATGGTAGTTATAAAACACTGGAGCAGGTGGTAGACTTTTATAATAATGGGGGCGGTGTGGGAATGGGCCTGAACATAAAGAATCAAACCCTGGCAGCTGATTCGCTGCATTTGTCAGACGGAGAAAAGAGATCGTTGGTCGCTTTTATGCAGTCGTTGAATGGGCAAGACCTGTAAGGTGCATAATCGGGTGTTGCACAATCGGCAAATGCAATTGTCCCGACTTGTCGGGAACAGGTCACTGAAGTTCATACATGAACTAAGAACTATGAAAAGATTATTCACCTTCCTTATAATACTGCTTGGTGTATTGTTCCAAACATCTTTTCGTAGAGATGACGTGGAGCCTGCTATACGTTCCATAATAATTAAGCAGGCCAGTCTTTTTTCCGTGCAGGTGGATGCTTTACACCAGGCTGCGCTTGACTTTACAGCAGGAAAAATAACACAGGCAGCACTTCGGCAACAACTTCAAAAAACAAGAACAGGTTATAAAGGGATTGAATATATCGTAGAATATTATTATCCCGAACATGTAAAAGAGCATTTGAATGGCCCGCCATTATATCATGCAGACCCATACCCGCATAATACGGGATCATATTATACCATGTCGGCAGAAGAATATGTCAATAGCGCACCGCTCGATTACCTGGAACGCGATCATTATCTTGGTTCAGCCAAGGTAATAGCCCCCCGTGGGTTACAGGTATTGGATGAGCTGATTTTTTCCGACAATGTGGGGGATCAAAAACAACAGGTACAGCAGCTTACCGGGGAATTGAAAAAGAAGTGGGCCATCGTAATGCAGGCCCTGGAAAAAAGAAAATATTATCAGCCATTTGAGATCATGGAAGCCAGCCGGCAGGAACTGATCAGGGTGTTTACGCTTGGTATTACCGGCTTTGATACACCCGGCTCACAAAATGCGCTCCCGGAAGCAAAGGCGTCCATATACGCATTACAACAGGTTACGAAGCCATTGATGCAGCCCGCTCCCGTGCCAC
>DASUVL010000033.1:0-2792 GCA_036379015.1 Niastella sp. | reverse complement strand
AAGCATACTCATCCTGCACATACGCATGCATATACGTGATAACAGCTTCTATAGTGCCAAGCTCTTTTTTTAAAGGCAGGTTATTATAAAAATCCATAAATGCATCTGTTGTGACAGCGGTCTTTTTACGGTTATTGCTATAAGTGATGGCTGGTAGCGATAAGATTTCGCCGAATTTATTTTTATCAAATGCCTGAATTGGACCATACTGTGCTAGCTTATTTTTCAGTGCATTCAATACTTCCTGGTTCAGCATTGTTCCTGCTTCTTTCCGCACAGCCCGGAAATATTCCTGCCTGGCCCGTTCTTTTCTCCGCATGATCAATATATTCCTGATGCTATTGCTACGTTGCTGGTTTGGCATTGCAGCGATTGCAGTATTTTGTACATGCACCACATAATAACCATCTGGTAAAGAAAGAACAGGCGTAAGCGCTCCTTTCTCCAACCCGGTAATGTAATCCTCCTGGATACCTAATTGTACAGCAGGCCATGCAAAAGTATCCAGCCGGTGAACGATGGAGGCATTATTACTGCATTTGTCAATGGCTTTTCTGAAAACTGGCAGGTTTTCCGGCTGCGGTCCGCCCATGGAATCAAGCGCCTGATCGTAATTGGGGAACTTCAGGTATTCAACAATTACCTGCTTCCTGCTTCTTTCTATCGCAAGCTGCAGCTCCGCTTCGCTGATCGCAGCCTGCGATGCCAGCAGCTTTTGCTCTAATAATCCGCCTTGCTGACCGATGATCAGCCGTGCCATACTTTCCACTGCCCGGTTCACGGCAGGCATTTCAAAATAACCTTTATCCCAGGCATCTGCCAGTAAATATGTTCTTTCAGTAAAGGATACGCCCCATTCCTTTACAGCTTCCGGGCCCGGCAAACGTCCATGCTTGTTTTTGTATTCCTGCTGAAACCGGAGATAATTCTTCCGCACTTCATATTCAGTGATCTGAACAGCTCCGGCGGTAAGTACAATGCGGTCAGAAACGGGTATCACGGTAGCTGCAGGCGCCTGACTATTGACGGTATGAAAAGTGATGGTAAAGAATATACAAAACGCCGTATGATATAAAAGACAAGTTGATCGTCGTTTCATATTACTACTTTAATCAATAACTGAAAAGCGCTGTTACCAGGCGGCCGCAATACTGGCATTTCCACCTGTGGCAGTGGTGTACAGGGATATGCGTTGAGTTGGTCCACCATAAGCATAAAAATTGCCTTCATAAGAACCATCCCTAATTTCTTTAGCCCACCTGTAATTACCGAAATTAACAACGGCATAGGCATCTCCATTAGGAAAACTACCCTCCAATATTTCCAGCGTTACCGAGATCGTAAACCCGCTGATGGTGGTTAACCATTCCGCTGATCCTGTTACTTCGTCTAATATACTATTAGAATAAGCGCTGCAGTAATAATTTTGCCCTACTTCACCACATTGAGCAGATGCCTGGTGATTACCGAGTAAGAACAGCGTTACGGCCAGTATGGAAGAATAAATTAATTTTTTCATATAATAATACTTTTTACAATTAAAATAAAATTACTTACCACGATGCACCGACATAGGAATATCCATACCGGGCAGAAGAATACAGCATAAGATAGCTGTTGAAATTTCCCGTCATAGTGAAATCATCCAGATAAGAGTCACCGTCTGTAACCATATTCACCCAATAGTCGCTAGGCGTTGTTACTTCAGCAAAAGCAAAGCCATCGGAAGGGTGTTCTGCCTTCATGCTTACAAAAACCCAAAACAAGGTGCCTTCTGTTATCCATGTTGCAGAATTCGTATCACTTTCACTGTCATATGAATACGAATAACATGAGAAATTAGCGCCACTTTCACTGCATTGGGCCAATGATTGGCCAGGGTTAATTAACAATAATATTGCTGTAAATAGTAAAAATGAGAGGATCTGTTTCATGATAAGGTTTATTGAATGGTTAATAATAAAAGGAAGATGTTATAATAAGAAATGAGACCTTACTAAAGTTAGAAGATATTTTAAAACCCTTGTATCTGCTGTTTACATATTATTCCTGCTTTTTAGCATTTTTTAAAATAATAAAGCCCGGCAGCAAAATAGCTACAGGACTTTATTATAAGACATCAGCATGCAATGCATTAAAAACAAGGATAAGCGTATACCGACCAATAACCGCTTCCAACGTAGCCGTTAGCATTATACACGTCTACCTGTAGACTGATAGAACTCCGGTCAGGAAAAGTGATCCAGTAGTCGAGATAGGTGACAAACATGTCGCTACCGCTTACATAATGGGTTACAGCTGGTTCCGTGCCATTGCCCGGCACTGTGAGGTACCACTCGTAGGTAAAAGAATTGCCTGCGCCTGACACGCTTGCTGTCCATGTACCCTGATCGCACATACTAAGACTGATGGGGCCACTAATATTAACACTGGCAAAGGTGGTGTGTTGTTGAATGTGTTTTTTTGATAACGCATCCTGTTGTACAGGATTGGCAATCATTGCAGGCCGGAAGCTGGTAGTTAAGAACGTACCCAACAGGAGAAGGCAGACAAACATCGTTGTTTTTGTCATGTGGATGAAGTTTAATGATAATTAATAGCTTACTCATGGAAGTTACGATTTCCGGTTGATAAAGGCCCATGGGTGTGGCATTTACCCATAACTATATGCTGGTGACTGATGATGCGGCTAATACGATCTGGTGTGTAAAGGCTGGAGGGCGGTAAAACTAATTTGCTAATGTGACAATGTGACAATGTGCTAATTTGCTAATTAATACAAATGCCTATCG
>DASUVL010000032.1:0-6251 GCA_036379015.1 Niastella sp. | reverse complement strand
CCAAAACATTATAACCAATAAGGGCAGCATTGAATATGTATACGATGCGGCAGGCACAAAGCTGAAAAAAATAGTACACGAAACCGGCCAACCCGATAAAACCACGTTGTACATGGTTGGCACTTATGACAATGACGAGCTGCAATTTTTACCACACGAAGAAGGAAGGGTGAGGCCTGTAAAAGATGCCAATGGCAATGTTACCTCTTTTACCAGTGATTACTTTTTAAAAGACCATCTGGACAATGTGCGTTTGGTTTTAACCGAAGAACAAAAGCAGGATGTTTACCCGGCAGCTACCCTCGAAGGCGATATCAATAACAGCAGCAGCGCCGTTTATAAGGAAAAGGATTATTATAATATTAACCCGGATAATATAATTGACAAAGGGATGGCAACCAATATAACCGATTATCCCAATAACAACGGCAATCCACCGTATAATAACAATCCCAACAGCAACACAACGGCGCTTAGCCAGAAACTGTATCGTTTAGATGGAATGGTAGCGAAAATGGGTTTAGGCATGACCCTGAAAGTGATGGCCGGGGACCAGATCAATATTTTTGGCAAGTCTTATTTTTATCAACCCAATAAACCAGGTAGCAGGGACGATATGTATGTGGAAGCAAGTGATCTGCTGAATGTTTTTGTAACAGGTACGCCGCTTCAGGGGAAGGGCCTTACCAGCGATGGATTAATGAATAACGTACCGGGGTTGACAACGGCATTATCAAATTTTATTACCAATCGCCCCGATATGGGCATTAGTAAACCCCTGGCTTACATGAACTGGGTAGTTTTTGATGAGCAGTATAAATATGTAACAGGAGGTTTTGATCCCGTGGGCGACGCCAATTTTGTAAAAACCCACAACAACAGCACCATACCCACCATAAACATTCCTAAAAATGGTTATCTTTTTGTGTATTGCAGCAACGAAACGGCAACACAGCCCGTGTTCTTTGACAATCTACAGGTAATTCATACCCATGGGCCGTTACTGGAAGAAACACATTATTATCCATATGGATTGACTATGGCAGGAATAAGCTCAAAAGCGTTTGGCGCCCTGGAGAATAAGTATAAATTCAATGGCAAAGAAATACAACAAAAAGAGTTTACCGATGGCAGTGGCCTGGAATTGTATGATTATGGCGCGCGGATGTATGATGCACAGATCGGGAGGTGGCATGTATTAGATCCGCTGGCCAATGTTCAGGTGGTTATTAGTCCTTATGCCTACTCACTCAACAATCCCATCATATATATCGACAAGGATGGTCATCTTCCCATTCTTATTAATGGCAGAGTAAACAGTTCAAGTGAAAGGGGAAATGCAAGTTATTGGGATAGCAGGCTTATTGATGCTATAAGAAACTCAGGGGTGCCGAATCCTGGCGGTACCTTTAAATTCGTGGATGGCGACCGTTATTACCGGGAAAGACCATTGCGTTCTGATATTGAAAGATTACCAGGCAGTGAGCCCGGGGTTCATAATGTTGGACTGTTTCATGGCAATTCACCAGGCTCGAGGAGCAAGGCCGGTTATGAAATTGGCAAGCAGGATATTCCAAACATTCTGGCACATTTGGAAAAAGATCCAACAACCGGAAAATATACGGAAACCATACAAATTTACACGCATAGCAGAGGAGCTGCTTTTAGTGAAGGATATATACAGGCTATACTTGAATATGTTAAAGCCCATCCTGAACAATTTGCAGATCCAAAAAAAGTGATAGACCTGGTATTTCACATGGCTCCCCACCAATCATGGGGTGTTACCATGCCAGATGGTTTAAACGCCTGGGGAATGGGGCATCACTATGATATTTGGTCGGGCGGATATATGGACGGCACCAAAGGTTTTTTTGCAAGCGGTGAAAGAGAAGGATGGTATCCTACCGTGGCCCAACACGCCACCGGCTCTTTTGTGAAAGATGTTACGAACTTTTTACAAGCCTGGCAGGCCAGTGGAGGCAATAATCAAAAATTAGTTGATAATTTTATAAAAAGAATGAAACGCAAATACGGGATCACAGTAAGTTTTGTACAATGACACAACTAATATTTAAAATGGTATTAAGAAATTTCGGGTTATTTATATTGTTGGTGTTAATATCAACGTTTATTGCTTTTGATCTGGGCTATGCATCAAAAAATGCGTATAACCGGCAGTTAATAATTTTATACACAACAACTGCGTTGGTTCAGATAGGTATAAATTATTGGATATACCGGAAACAAATAGCCCAAAACAGGAAAATACTGGCAATAATTATTTTGATAGTGGTTCTTTTATATGTCCTTTATCCGTTAATAGTAAGGTAAGGCTATATGCCTCACGCACCATAAAAAAGCCTTCCGGTCGTTTGACCGGAAGGCTTTTTTAAGTTAAACCAGATGCCTTTTGCTTTTTGAAAAGAGTCCCGCTCCCGGCTGAGCCGGGGCGGGACCCTTTGTAAACAATACCCATACCCTATTCCTCTTCATTGAGTACCGCCGCCTGGCTTACGGCGCCCATTACGCTACCGGCCACAGCCAGGTAACCTGCCATGTCGGTAATGATCGTTGGCAACGCTCCAGGGAATTCAAACACCGCAGCGCTTACTGCTGCCAGTGCCACACCAATGTTACGAAGTGTTTTGAAAAACTTCGGCGTGGGATCCTGCATCCGGTTGGCGATATTGGTCATAGTGTAAAATTGACTGGTTAAAAAATAAACAACACTTTCTACTAACCAGATGCCATAAATGCACCTGTGCAACTGGCAGGTATGGAAGCTTCTATATACGCATACCTGCATTGGGCAAACAGGCGCATAGGATAAGGTGGTCCGGCAACAGATGAGTACGGGCTTCGGTTGTATGGCTGCTGTAACAACAGGCAGCCGTTCCCTTACAGGAGGTAAGCCGTTCATGGTTGCCGGGCGACTAGTTGCCGGGCCTCTCGACTAGTCGGGAGTTTGCCAATTGCTCCCGATGGCTATCGGGACCGTTTGCCGTTTAAGCGGCTTTATCTACCAAAATGATGCTGGTAGCATTATGCTCACCCGATTTGAGCGCATAGCTGCGAGTATTCACCCGTTGGTAATACTCGATTCCAAGCACCGCCACTACGGTATCCTTGCTATTGGCCGGCAATGCCAGCGTAAGGGTTGTAGCCTGCGTGGGATCGGTCGTATACGGTAATTCAGGCGTTCCCTGCATGGCGTACTCATATTGCTCTGTGTCGAAATTGATGGCGGCGGCGGCGGCCACGATCCTGAAATGGGTTGTTCCACGGGCCTGTTGCACCATGTTACGTGGTATAAAAACAGGAATAGTTACCGTTACCTCTCCCGACACACGGTTGAAATTCACCGGGCAGCGCACAAACATGGAATCTGAAATGCCTGCCCGTGCGTTGAAATGGAAGTTCTGCAGTTGCTGCAAGTCGCCGTTCTTTACCGTACGTGCGCCTCTTTCATTTACCGGGTCGGTAGTTATAATGCGCGACGTTACCTTCGCCAGCCGTGCCTGGGTAATCTTGTCCTTCGCATTGATGGTTACATCCCGGAAAATCGTGCGCAGGAGTTTAGCTGCTTTACCGGCACGCCCAAACTCCGCCATGTTCTCCCGGGTACGTTCAAAGGCGGGATCATTCTTGATCCTGTCTGCTGATGTTGCTCCAGATGATGCTGTTTTTGCCATTGTTTTAATTTTTGTTTGTGAATGAATAATTGGCTGACCGGTACAGCCAAAAGCATTTTTATGAAGAAAGGATGCTTCCTGATTGAAAGTCCAGCACCTGGTGGTTGTAGGGGCGTCAGATGGCCTGAGCATTGCCTGGGAATGGCCTGGGTATTGCCTGGGAATGGCCTTGCAGCCATAGAGTTCCTGTAGGATCCCTGTAGGGTCCGGGTACAATAGGTAGGCCATCAGGCTACCATTTTCGGACAATACGGGTACCATTACGTTACCAACTGCGCCAGCTATATTGAAAGTGTTTGTCATGGTGATCTGTTTTATGATCACAAAGCTGGCGCGTTTACGCGAAACGATTTACCAAGGTGTTACCAATTGGTAAAGATTTATTTTTGAAACAAATAATAGATAATGCAACAAAAAAAGGTATGCATGAAGTAGTTTACTACAGCCATGCATACCTGCTCATACAAAATTTTTCAGAAATGATTTACCAATTGGTAAATTAAAATTTCAATTATTTCTGCTGATCTAACTGGTCAAAATACCGGAGAAGGGCAGTTTTTAATTCATCGAGAAATTTGGTGACGTTGATCTTTCGTTCCCGAATTTGGAAAAATGTATGCGGGTAGTTCTCCAGGTTAATCTGAAACACACTTGACAGCAAACCCATAACATCTTTGAGCGGAGCTTTACCGAAAACCCCTGCAGTATGCAAGGCATAGCCTATTTCCACCACATCAGTTTTGGAAACGGCGCAAGGGAGCGAAGTTTGATACACACGTGCAGCTGCATAGCCCGGTGTTGGTTCTGCCAGCTTGCAGGAAGGGTTCAGCATTCCATCTACGTATTTCATCAACAGCTCATAGGCCATCAGCTCTGCCAGCTTTCCATCGCCACTGGTAGAGAAAATTCCATCAAAACGATTGACCTCAGGACAAATTCTCCAATCATATTGCCCCCGTATAAAATACAGTTCATCATGATGGGTGTCGCCCTTACGGTAGTACGTATAGAATTCTTCGTTATCGGTAAAATAGCGGGCGATATTATGCAATTCCCTTTCCAACCGCTCTTTTTTCAATAACCCGCTGCCATTAAAATAACCAATGTGCAGGCGAAAAATTTTTTGATAATAGATATACCTGGCCATGACTACAGGCTTTACCTTCTTAAAAAAGTAGATCTCGCAATCCTTGCCGGGAAAGGAACTTTGTATTACCCATTGCCTGAGCTCCAGGAGGCTTTCCTCACAAATACGGATACATGTTTCGAGCCTGGCTGGCCAATCGGTTTCCCGGGCTTCGGCATCCTGCAAACGGAGCTGCCATGATTGGAGCAGTTCCTCAAATGTTGATTGAAAGGCAAGCATGGTATATCGTTTAGCGTTAGAAATTATGTGTTGATGGCAAGTCAAAAATAAATGAGGATCTAACATGAAGTGCGCTTGCCGGGTATTCGTTGGTGGATTTCCTGTATCCGTGCCGTTTTGGAGGATATTCGTAACGATTTCCCCTGCTTTTTTTTCATTGGGCATCCTCCAGATTGATGAAGGAACCCAAAAAAATGTATGATCATTTGATGGAAGGTCGCAGGCAACCCACGGGGAACCCTTAAATAGATATTGAGGAAAATCAAGAATAGAACCGATTTCAACCTGTTAAGACAAAAAGAAACGAAATAGGATTAAATTTAATACTGAACATTAACCTGTACGACCATGAACCCTACCCCTCCCCTAAGAATTATTATTGTCGAAGATCAAACCCTCCTCCGGCAACGTTTAGAAGACCTTCTCCAACAGCAACCTGGCTTTACCGTGATAGGCACCTGCGGTTCCGTTCATGAGGCCATTGTACTGATCAATACCACAAAACCAGACCTGTTGTTACTCGATATCGGACTTCCGGATGGAACCGGTTTTGACATACTCGAACAGATACCGCCGGCACAGTCGAAGGTCATCTTCCTTACAGCTCACAATGAGTATGCTATCCGCGCGATTCGTTACGGGGCCATCGATTACTTACTAAAGCCTCTAAACGAAAATGAATTAAGAGAAGCGTTACAAAGGGTCATCAGCGCTCAACCCCTGTTACAGGAACAAATCTCCATCACCTTGCAAAGTTTCAGAAAAAAGAAGCTGCAGGATCACCTCGCTTTGCGTTCCCAGCAATTTGTAGAGATTGTGGAATTAAAAGACATCAGTTACCTGCATGTCGATAACGGCATAACTACTGTTTTCTTACATGGCGGCAAGAAGGTGGTTACCACCAGGCCCCTTAAGGAGTATGAGGAATTATTGTCCGGTGGCTCTTTCCTGCGCACCCACCAGAGCTACCTGGTGAATGAGCGCTATATCCACCGTTATCATCACAAAGAAGGCTACCTGTACATGAAAGACGGAACGCAAATACCGGTGTCGGCCCGGAAAAAAGAAACTATCGTTACTTATTTTAAATCCCTCTTTAAATCCCTATAGCAGATGTACCGGTTCTTCCTACCCATCCTCCTCTATGTCGCCTGTACGCCGACCCCTAAAAACAATAACAGGCTTCCCCC
>DASUVL010000031.1:0-8207 GCA_036379015.1 Niastella sp. | reverse complement strand
TTACTTCGGTGGCTACTTTTGGTATGTCTTACGGGAACAAAAGCACCCGAATAATCTAACATTAAATATTAAATACAATGAGTCAGGTATTAGAAGTAACAAACACAGCAAAAATTACGATCAACAAAGTAGTTTATACCGGTAAAGTTCATATCACCGGTGGCCGGGAAGGTTTTGCAAAAAGTGAAGACGGCCGTTTGAATGTTAATCTGTCAACGCCGGGTGGCCCGGGCAATGGAACAAATCCAGAGCAGTTGTTTGCAGCCGGATGGTCAGCATGTTTTATCGGCGCCATAAAGATCAGCGCTTCCAAATTAAAGATTGCCATTCCGGTGGATACCGCCATCAATGCAGAGGTAGATCTGGCAAGCGGTAACGACGGATACCATCTTCAGGCTCGTTTACATGTTAGCTTGCCCGGCCTGTCATTCGAAGATGCAACAGTCCTTGTTGAAGAAGCGCACCAAACCTGTCCTTACTCAAAAGCTACACGCGGTAACATCAACGTATTGATCGATGTGGTTGTTTAACGGTTTTTCCATGATCTCCCTCCGTGCGAATGAAAAGATTATCAATAACTTTGATAGTGGTAAGGTAAAGCCTTATCACTATCATATCGATTTGTTATTGATGAAAAAAGCGGAATTTAAGATATCTCATGCCACCATCTGGATCAGCTCGATCTTTATCGGGCTGTTATCCTCAGTACCGCAATTGGCCACCCGTCATTTCAACGTAGCTGAAGCGATAGTCAATGCCGGAATAACATCGACGTTTGCTGTGCTGATGTGGTATTTCAACATTTTTATGTTGTCGCGCCAGCCCGCTACACGACGTAAGCAAAGTATATCGTATTCAAGGCTTTTAAGCAGTTTATCATTCGGCCTTGTGGTTATGTTTGGTCTTGCCTGTATACAGCAATTGATCCTCTCGCATATCAATTTTGGTCCGGTAATGCTGATGGTGGAGGTGCGGGGTATTCTCATCAACCTGGTATTTTATATGTTCCTCCACCTGCTGCAGCAGAATTATGAAAATCAACATGTGAACATGGAGCTGGAACGTGTCAAAAGCGACAACCTGGGCGCCCAGTATGAATTGCTGAAGCAACAGGTTAATCCACACTTTCTATTTAACAGCCTGAACACATTAAAGGCAATGGTGGAACGCGGGGATCAGGAGGCCGTTGACTTTATCTTAAAGCTTTCCAATTTTTACCGGTTTACGCTTGAAAGCCGTAAACTCGATCTCATCCATGTTCATGAAGAGATGGAGATACTCAACGCTTATCTCTTTCTTCAGAAAGCCCGGTTCGAAGGCGGATTCACTTTTACAAGCAAACTTGGCGAGAAAACGTTAAACACGCTTATTCCGCCGTTCACCTTGCAATTGCTCATTGAAAATTGCATTAAACATAATATCGTTTCGCTGCAAAGGCCGTTGGATATCAGTATTTATGAACAAGACGGCCACATCATTGTTGAAAACCAGATCCAGCTGAAAACAGGCGATAACAACTCGTTGGGCGTTGGACTAAAAAATATAGACCTGCGTTACAGTCACCTGCTTGAAAAGCATATTGAGATCGTTAACAACGAAAAAGTGTTTCAAGTCAAACTCCCGCTTATCTATGAACATCATCATCATTGAAGACGAGCTAAGAACAGCTAAATCATTGGAGAATATCATCCTGACATTAAAGCCCGGTTCGAAAATAATCGGGCAGTATCAAAGCGTCGAAAGCTCTGTGCAGGCTTTGTCAGATGGTATGCAACCTGATCTGATCTTTATGGATATTCAACTGGCTGACGGTTTATGCTTTGAAATATTTAAAGCTGTTAAAATTACCTGTCCGGTGGTGTTTTGCACCGCCTTTGAAGAATATTCTCTTGAAGCTTTTAAAAGTAATGGTATAGACTATGTTTTGAAACCGTTTTCAAAGCAGGATATTCAGGAGGCGTTTAATAAGGTTGATAACCTGGAGAATTTTTTTCAGCAAAAGGCGACGCCCGATTTGGGAGATCTTCTTTCGAAATTATCTACTCCCAGTGGAAAGACCAGCTTTCTTATATTTCAAAATCAGAAATACAGAACCGTAAACATTAAAGACATTGCCTTCTTCTATATACGCCACGACGCTACTTGGATCATGTGTTTCGATAAGCAGGAGTTTGTCATTAATCAGTCGCTTGATCAAATAACAAGCGCAGTATCGCCCAGGCAGTTTTTCCGCCTCAATCGTCAGTACCTTGTTAATTTTAAGGCCATTAAAGAAGTGGAGCCCTATTTTCTGCGTAAACTATACGTTCGGCTCATCATTGAAACCCCGGATAAGCTTCTCGTAAATAAAGAAAAATCCCACAGTTTCCTTACCTGGATGGAAGATCGTTAAAGTCAATTTGTCCCGGTTGGGAAATGAGTTTGTCTGTTTTACCCCCTTTCCCCTTTACCCGGGCACTGGTTGCTGGTACTTTTGAGTAAATAAAATTCAAAAGATATGAAATCAGTAAAGACGTCAGCGATATGCGCTGTAATGGGGCTCACGTTGTTTAGTGCGGCATTTGTCAACAGAAGTGCAGGTTCAACGGAACATGATGTTACAACCAATGCCAAAGGTTTTGCCGTTCTGGAATTGTTTACTTCAGAAGGATGTTCCAGCTGCCCGCCAGCTGATGAATTGATAGCTCGTATGCAAAAAGAAGCCGGAGACAAACCCATCTACATACTGGCTTATCATGTTGACTATTGGAATCGCCTTGGTTGGAAAGACAAATTCAGCGATCCGTTGTATTCAAAGCGGCAATACAACTATAGCCAGCAGTTTTCAGGTCAGGTATACACGCCTCAGGTGATCATTAATGGCCAATCTGAATTTGTAGGGTCAAATGAGTTAGCAGTCAACAGTAAAGTAAAAGAAGCCTTAAACGGCAACACAGCAACAACTTTAAGCATACAAGGACAGCAGCAATCAGGGAAAATTAAATTTGATTACCAGATTACAGGTAATGCCGGTAAAAACCAATTACTCATAGCCGTTGTACAAAAACATGCTGTGAGCAAAGTGGAAAAGGGGGAAAATAAAGGACGCACGCTTTCACATGCACAGATCGTACGGAGTTTGCATTCGTTTGATGTAAGATCCGGTGGCCAGGGTGCCGGGCAAATCAGTCTGCCAGGTGATTTTAATACCGAGGACTGGGAATGTATCGGCATGATACAGGATCCGGAAACCGGTAAAATAGAAGCTGCTACGCGTATATCAGTTAATCCGGTAACTCCGGCATAATGAGATAATAGTACAATTCGTACATAAAAAGAGTTGCCCCGCCGTGGCGGGGCAACTCTTTTCAGCAACGTGTTACTTTCTTATCCTGAATCAAAATGCCGCCTTATTCCGCAACTTCAGTTACTTCAGGGGCGCTTTCTTCAGCGAATGAATTATCACCAGAGCCTTCTTTTGAGCTTGATGACGTCTTTGATTTTTTAACTGATTTGTCAAGAATTTTCTCAAGGGCGCCGATAGCTTCCTGAAGAGGCTTTAATTTACTTACAATTTCCATCTCTTCTTCTTTCAGTTTCCGTAATGCATCAATAACTGGATTTTCCTTTGCAATGGTTTCCTTAGCCATAGATTTTTTTGTTTTTTTTAAAGTTTCCTTTGTATTAAGCGTAAAAATTTTGCTCATTCCCGGGAAAACAGGCGCTAAAATACATTCTAATTTGATAAAGAAAAATACTTGGATACACTCTGTGAACAACTGGCTAAATTTTAAAACGCACTTATGGGTGTTTCTAAACATACGAGCGTTTGATATATCTCATTTTGAGCGGGTGATAATTTCAAGCGGGTGGGAACTAATGGGTTATGAAGGATCAGCAATTTTGTCAAGCACTGGGGTTTACCCGGTAAATGTGGCATTCCTCCAGCCAAAGTACAGTGAATATTTCATAAAATTTTATTATTGGTTATTAATGCCTAAAGGCTGCCGTTGTGGGCAACCTTTGAGGAATCACATATTTCTATATTATTGCCGGGCGAATTTTATCAGTTCTGCATTGAACTTGTTTACTTCTTCCAGGAAGGGCGCATGACCACTTTTTTCAAAAGGAACCAATACGGAATGCTTAATCAGCTTTTGTGTTTGTTCTGCCAGGTCATAAGAACAGATTTTATCGAGTTTGCCATGAATGATCAGGGTTGGGATTGAGATTTTGGCCACATCACTACGAAGGTCGCTGTCACGAAGTGTAGCAAGCGCCTGGCCCATGGCGTAACCGGAAGCCTGCCAGTTGATGCGGGTGATCCAGTCGCCCAATCCTTTATCAAGAGATGTTTCGCTGGCGGTGAAGATCTTGCCAAAGTTTTCAATTAATTGCATCCTGTTGGTTTTGTTCAATTCAATCAGGCCGTTAACATCTTCTTTTGACCAAAAGCCATAGGGGAAATCAGCGCGTTTTGTCCAAACAGGAGCTGCTGCACCAAACAAAGCCAGCTTGCTAACATGAGCTGCATTGTATTTAGCTACGTACCGGATAACGGTGGCGCCACCCATGGAGAAACCGCCGAGTATGGCGTTCTGGATGTTTAATTTGTCTAATACTACTTTTATGTCATCAGCAAACACATCATAATTGTAATTGCCATAAGGTTTGTCTGATTGTCCGAAACCTCTAAGCGTGATGCCGATCACGCGAAAACCTTTTTCTACCAATGCACTATACTGGTATTCGTACATGGCATCGCTGAGCGGCCATCCATGGATCAGTACTACCGGTTTACCTTCACCGAGATCGGTTACATGAAGTCTGACATTTTTTTCTACTTCAATATATTCTGATCTGCCAGCGAACGCTGGCTCGCGTTGCGCATCGGCCGCTAAACTGCTTAAGGCAATGGTGTTAACCAGGGCTGCTTTTTTAATGTTGCTGAGGATTTTTGACTTTTTCATTGTTGTAAGTTTTGTGTTATTGAGTTGTTTGTTGTTTTTGATAACACAAAGCTACTGCGCCGAATAAGCGCTAACAATGCATGAATGTCACCATGAGCTGGACGATTTTCCCATTTTTGTTTGTTTTGTTGGCGTACGAGGAAAAGTATAGTAAACAAACAGGGCCGTTGATAATAACATCAAAGGCCCTGTTTAATATAATACGGTTATAATGCAGTTCAAATGGCTACCCCAACATTACCAATGGAGTTGCGATAAGTTTGTGGTGAAACACTTGTAATATTCTTAAAATAGCGGCTAAAATAATATTCATCATTAAAGCCCAGATCGTAGGCAATTTCCTTCACTGATTTCTGCGTCATATACAATAGCCGTTTTGCTTCTACCACGATCCGTTCAGCAATAAGATCGGTGATCGTCTTATTGAAATGCGCCTTGGTGATCCTGCCGAGTGTTTTAGGCGTTACGTGCAGGATCTCTGCATAGTCGTTGGCGCTGTGTTTTTCGCGGTAATGGGTGTCAATAGCGTCTTTAAGATTTTGCAGTATAAAAGGTTTTTTGGTATCCGGGAGAACTATCTGATTTTCTTCCGTCTGGTTAATCCTGATCCGGGAAGCACGGATAAAAAATACTTTTAACAGGGAAACGATCATATCGTGCTGGCCTGCTTCCTTGTTCACGAATTCAGCTTTCATTTCTTCTATCAGGTTGTTGAAACCAACCGCTTCCTTATCGTTTACATCAATAAATGGCGACTCATACACATTGTTAAATATAATGCTGCAAAATGAGATCTCATTCTGTTGCTTGAAAAGACAAAAGAATTCCGGATGAAAGTTGATCATGACCCCTTTGATGTTCTGTGGATCAACAAATGTAAAAGGTTGAAAGGGGGAGAGGAACATCATATGACCGGCGTGTAGTTCGTATTCTGAAAAATCTACTTTCAAAGTGGCTAGTCCCTGTGTAATCCAGATCACAGATGAATAGCCCAGGTGCTGTAATTTGGCAAACCGTTCGCCATTTTCAAAAGGCTCAATGCTAAATGCCAGTTTTTTATCTGCCGGGTTTACAAAAGTAAATGTCGATTCAGCTAACATGTGACTTAGTTTAATTTCTGTGATTCGGATAATTCATTTTCTTCTCCTGGCATACTTATAACCGGAAAGTCCAGCGCCGGTTTTGCTATTAAATTGAAATAATTTGTAAAAATGTTGAATGTGATGTGTGCGATTACTTCAACCATCTCTGTATCAGTAAAGCCCGATTCTTTCAACAGGCCGATCTCTTCCCGGGATATTTGCCCTCTGTTCTCTACTACTCTGGTAACAAAATTAAGCAATGACTGGATACGGGTATCTTTTGATTTTCCCTGCCGCGCCTCACTAATTACAGCTACCGGAATGCCCACCAGCTTCGCTGCAATGAAACGGTGCGAGATATCACAATACAGGCTTTTGTTGATGGTTGCTGTTCGCAAAGCGATTAACTCCGCCAGTTGGTAGCCGATATTGCCAGCAGCCAGTTGATCGATATTGGAAAGATAACTGCTCAGCACAGCTGGTGAATGTCCCATCAGGTGCATGGTGTTTGGAACAAATCCATACCTGTTTTTTATTCCGGTAAATAATTGTTGTACCTGTTCCGTGATTGGTACTTGCTGTAATGGTATTGGCTGCATAATTTGTAATTAATTGTTAATGCCACGCAGACTGAATTTTCATGACCCAAAGGTGCAACCTGCTGACAACCTATACAATGGGGAATTTGCCCAAAGGGATGGACAGATTTCCCCGTTGCCAGGAATGCCGGGGATACAAAATTGTTTTCTTACCTTTGAATTATATAAGCACACAAGATGGATAAGAGGATTCCCACTGAAAGTCTTATACAGTATTATGAAAGAACGGGGCAATATATCCCTAAAGGCCTGTTACCTGTTGAGGGCGGAACTGGTCATTTCAATGTAAGACTGGCCACTATTCCTACCCGCAAAACACCCTTTAACCGGAGAGACTATTTTAAGATCTGCTTATGCAGCGGTATGGGCAGTGGCAAGGGAACCCTGGTGTACAACGATCAGGAAATAAACCTGCCTTCGCCCAGTCTTATTTTTACCAATCCATCGGTGCCTGCATCTATTGAAATTGACTACTCATCAGTAAGCCGGTATGGCTGTATATTTAACAAGCAGTTTATAGAAGGACAGATCCCACCAGATGTACAGTATGCCAGTCCTTTGTTTAATCCCTCCATGTATCCGGTAATAGAGCTCACGTCGGCAGAAAGAGACCGGTTAAATAATTACTTTACTGAAATGCAGTTATTGCAGGAATCGGATTATCCATATAAATGGGAGATGATCCGTAATATATTGCAGCTATTAATACATGAAGGGATCAGGTTGCAACAAAAACAAATTCCACAACCCACCGTTGTGCGCGACAGACTGGTAAATGCTTTCTTTTCCCTGCTGAATCAACAGTTTCCGGTTGACTCCCCCGAGAATTCGTTAAAATTATTAACGCCTGCACATTTTGCCGATCTGTTGCATGTGCATGTGAACCATCTGAACAGTGTGGTGAAAAAGCATTCCGGGAAATCAACCCGCACCATTATTCATGAACGCATTGTTACGGAAGCTAAAGCTCTGCTTCGGAATACGAACTGGAATATTGCTGAAATAGCATATGCGCTTGGGTTTGAATATCCTTCTCACTTTAATAAATACTTTAAACAGTTTGGTGCGGTAACCCCTGCAGAATTCAGGCAACAAAGTACAGTCACCCCTGCTCACCTTTGATTTGTATAAGCATTCCTTTGAATCATATAATTCCCGTGGTGGTAAGCCTTGCTACCTTTACAACGCCAAATAAAAGGTATTGCCCATGAGGAGTATTACAGAATCCCGGATACGTTCAAACACATATGTTGCGCTTAGCTTAATTCCGCTTTCCGGCTTTGCCATGGATGTTTTTATTCCATCGTTGCCGGATATGGCCGTGCAGTTGCATGCAACACCAGCTGCCATTCAATTAACGTTGTCTTTTTTTATCATTAGTTATGGTATTTCCCAATTAATTGTAGGTGGCCTGCTCGATAGTTACGGACGATACTGGCCTACCCTGATATCAATGCTGGTATTTAGTGCTGCCAGTTTTGCCATAGCCTGGTCAGAAAGTTTGCATGTTATTTACGCGATGCGTATCATACAGGGGTTTACAGTAGCCGTAATTGTCGTTGGCAAGCGTACCTTTT
>DASUVL010000030.1:0-6792 GCA_036379015.1 Niastella sp. | reverse complement strand
GTTCTTCGGTAACCGCCTCAATGGGCGCAAATTGACCAATACCGGCATTAACGAATAATACGTCGAGATGCGGCGTGATCTGTTGTACCTCTTTGGCCAGCGCACGGATATCGGCCAGTTTGCTCGTGTTCGAAAGGATAGTATGTACCTGTCCGTTCAAATCCTTTTTAGCCTGGTCAAGCGCTGTCTGGCTGCGGCCGGTTATGATCACGGTAGCGCCCTGTTCTAAAAAATCTTTTGCTGTAGCAAAGCCTATTCCACTGTTACCGCCTGTAATAAGTGCGGTTTTATTTTGTAAACGACTCATGATTGATAGTTTGTTTGAGTAAATAATACCGGAATGATCATTCCGGTACAAATGTAGTCGTATCGGAACGAATGTTCCAAATAAATTTTCGGGTATTAACAAATTGGTAAGAAAAGGCCATCTTTGCTAAACTTTTTTTCGTAAATTATATTATAGTAAGAGTGCGTTATCCGTTCAAGTAATAAATATTAATGAAAAACTACAGGAATATGTTTTCAATAGCCATCAAATCAATTGCTTTTGCATGGCAAACCAACCGGAGATTATTGATCCTGCTTATGGTATTTAATATCTTTCAGGGGGCCGTTGTATACCTTCAATTCACCAGCTTTGCTTCCATTGTTGATGAGATCATTAAAATAAAACAGGGTACTTCCGAAACCAGCCAGTTGGTATGGTCTGCGGTGTTATTGGGGTTATCTTTTTTAGTACCGCTCATCGTGGGCAATATTGCATCGCATTACCGCATGATCTTTCGTATGCAGCAAAGTGTTCAGCTCGAACTATATAAAATTGAACGGCAGGGCAAACTGGATATTGGCACCATTGAAAGCAGTTCTTATCAGAACCTGTTGCGCAGTGCGCAGGAATGGGGCACCAGCAGCTTGTTAAACCTGCAGGACTTCTTTTTTAATTCAGCCAACAATTTTGCGGGGATCATAACTTCTATCACCATCCTGTGGTCGTTGAATTACTGGCTGGTGGTATTTGCAGTAGTGGCTGCGGCGCCGGTGTATTTCTTTTATAAGAAGTACAGCATGGAGGTGTTCCGCATCCGGCATTTTTCTATTAATGATAACCGCATCATCCGCAACCGCATCTCGCATTTTGAAGAATTGCAGAAAGCAGTGGATGTTATTTTGCTCAAGCTGCAAAACTGGCTAAAAGAGCAGATCAGGGATAGAAAAGAAGCGTTTAATGAAAAGATCATTGTGGCCGAACGCAAAAAGACCATATCCTACAGCATCATGAGTTTATGGTACCTGCTATTTCTCTTTGCCGCCATTGCGCTTATGACCCGGGAGGCGTTGGCCGACCGCATTGCCGTAGGCGGTTTGCTGCTGGCGTTCACTACTTACACGCGATTCTATCAAACCATCAATGGCTATATTGAAAGCATTTCATTTTCAGAGGAAGCAGCACGGTATGCAGCCCGCTGGTTTGAATTGTTCGACATGCAACCACGCATCGTTTCCAAAGAACAGGCGGTGCGGCTCGATATCAAAGAACCGCCGCTGATAGAATTTGATAATGTGTCGTTCCGTTATCCCGCTGAAGAAGGTGAAACGCCATTGGTATTGCAGCAACTTTCATTTGCCATAAAACCAGGGGAAAAAGTAGCCATCGTTGGTGTGAATGGTTCCGGTAAAACCACGCTTATCAAGTTGCTTTGCCGCATCTATGACCCCACAGAAGGGAATATTTTTATAAATGGGATCAATTTAAAAGATATTAGCCTGGAAGACTGGCAAAGCGCCATTGGGATCTTATTCCAGGATTTTCCGGTATATAATTTATCCATCCGCGAATCTATTGGTGTAGGACGGCTTGATGAAAATGGTGAGCAGCAGGAGCACCAGGAAGAGCAGCTGAAACAAGCGGCGCAGTTTTCAGGAGCCGATGATTTTATCAAAGATTATGATCAACTGATATGGAAAGAATTTGCCAATGGCATAGATCTGTCGAAAGGTCAGCACCAGCGGTTGGCGGTGGCCCGCATGTTTTACCGCAATGCAGCCGTTACCATTTTAGATGAACCCACGGCCTCCATTGATGCCGTAACCGAAGAAAAGATCTTCAGCACGCTCGAAAAGAATATGGAAGGAAAGACGGTTATCCTTATCACGCACCGGTTCAGCACCGTGAAAAATGCCGATAAGATCATGCTGCTGGAACATGGCCGCCTCATTGAATGCGGATCGCATAAAGAATTGATGCAACTGGACGGTCAATATGCAGCATTATACAACATGCAGGCAAAACGGTACCTTGAAAACGACGAATCTGCTCCAGCAGCCAATACAACTACATTAATAGAATAAACCAATTGCCATGCAAACTACACCAACCCGGACAAACATTAAACAGGCCGTACCGTTTTTATGGACAACCAATATGGAGGCGTCATTGCGGTTTTATGTCGATGGTCTTGGTTTTACCATGGTCGAAAAATGGATGCCTGAAGGAAAAATTGAATGGTGCTGGCTGAAGCTGGGTGAAGCGGCTATTATGTTACAGGAATACCAGGAAGGTCTTAAACCCGATGGAATATTGGGCTTAGGCGTGTCCATCTGTTTTATTTGTGCAGATGCCCTGGCCTACTATCGGGAAGTGACAGCACGCAAAATTACCGCTTCAGAACCTTTTGTTGGAAATAACTTCTGGATCTTTGAAGTAGCCGATCCCGATGGGTACCGGCTTAATTTTGAAAGCCCTACCGATGTGCCCGAAGAGACCCGTTATTCGGAATGGAAACAAGAACGCTAAACGCAAAATGCAAACCTTGGAGGGGGCCTAGCGTTAAGCGTTCTGCATTAAGCATGCAGCTTTACTCTGCCAACTCCCACGCACTCTGATAAGCATTCCGGTCCTGCGCCCAGGCAATGAAATTGGAATAAAAAGGAAATTGCGACAGCGTGGCGCTATCGCCAATAACCACCAGTTTTTTGCGGGCTCGTGTCATGGCCACATTCATGCGCCGGATATCACTCAGGAAACCGATGCGGTTATCCGGGTTGCTGCGGGTCATGCTGATATAAACAATATCACGTTCCTGACCCTGGAAACTGTCGATGGTATTGATGGCAATTTTATGTTCATATACCTTCAGGACAGGCGAGCTTAAAAACTGCTCTTTCAGCGTATCGATCTGTTGTTTGTATGGCGAAATGATCGCAATACTGGGAAAATTATCGGGTTGATAATGAATGTCGAGCGCCGATACCAGTTGGGTAAGGTGTTTGAACAGAAATGCCGCTTCTTCCGGATTGTACGTACTGGTTTGTTCGGTCTTTTCATCAAAACCGCAACCTGCGGTATCAACAAATACCAGCGGATTGTCATCGGAGAACAATACATGCGTAGCTACGGATGCATGCGCTTTTAACCGGTCGTCATAAAAGGTAGAAGAAGAATAACCCATGATCATTTCGTTCATCCGGTATTGTTCTTCCAGCAATACCACGGCTTCGGGATGTTTGGCTACACATTTCTCCAGCAGGGTAGTGGCGAGTCCGTTTTTGGCGGCTTCGGCGCTTTTTACCGTAGGCGGTAACTGGCAATGATCGCCGGCCAGCACTACTTTTTGCGCTTTTAAAATGGGGATCCAGCAGGCCGGTTCAAGGGCTTGTCCGGCTTCATCGATCACCACCGTATTGAATTTCAGGTTGCGAACGGTATAGTGTATGGCACCTACCAGGGTAGCGGTGATCACCTGGGATCTCGCTACCAGGTCTTTGATAATATATTGTTCAGAATTATCAACCTCTTTCATGATGTTACGCGCCTCGGTAAACAGGGCTTTGCGCTGATCGCGTTCTGCCTTACCGAAATTGCGTTTGTACTTATGCGCCATATCCATGAATGCCGACGCCTGCTTTTTCAACCGCTTTATTTCTTTCGTATGGGGGTGTTCCGCCATTTTATAATCGAGCGTAAGCGAAAACAGGCGTTCAGAAACCCGTGCGGGGTTACCAACCCGCAATACATTCAATCCTTCATCACTTAGTTTTTCACTGAGCAGGTCAACCGCTGTATTGCTGGGAGCCACCACCAGTATTTGCTGGTTATCTCTTTTGATCATGGCTTTAATGGCCTGCACCAGGGTAGTGGTTTTACCGGTTCCGGGCGGACCATGTACAATGGCCAGGTCATTGGCCTCCAAAATTTTGTTAACCGCTGCCTGTTGCGAAGTGTTTAGTGACGGTACAGCGGCGATCGGAGCGCTGGCTTCAAACGCAGGCGCCTTTTCGCCGGTAAGTATCTGGATCAGTCGCCCTTCGGCTGGCTTTTCTGCTAAGGTGGACGCCTGCTTACAGGCGTTCTGCATTTCATCATAACTGTTTTCATCAAACAGCAGGTCGATGCCCAGCTTACCATCGCTGGCCCAGTCGGGCAGCTCATCGGTGCGCAGGGTGATCTTCAACCGGTTCCCTTTCACAAAAGTGATGGTACCTTCTACTTTATTCGTTTCGGCATCGTGGTTCGAGAACAGTACGGCAGGCATACCAAAGCGGAGCTGGTGTATGACATCATGATGGGTGGTGCGTTCCACTTCAATGACCAGATAATCGCCGCGGCTCATTTCCTGGTCGCGTATGGCGATGGGATACCAGGTGAGGCCACCGGCCCTGCGTTGTGATACAGAAGTAGTTTGTTTAAGTTTCTGATACAATTGCCGGTCTTCATCACGCTCAGTCTTTAGCAAATCCAGCAGGCTTTTGAAATAATCCATCGCGCAAAGGTAAAAATAGTTTACGGTTTGGGAGGGATGGTTTGAAATGGCCAGGAGCCTGAAAAAGTTAAAATGTATTATAAATTTTTAAGCTATTAGCGTTTGCCCGCATAAAAGCACCAGAAACCATTAACAATGATCACCAAATTGTTATTTTTTACACATCCTGGCGTTTCCGGTTATAAGGTATTATTTTAGCGATACCATCAAACTATACGCTATGAAACAAACCAGCCAGAAGTTCCTGCAATACGTATACAGTAACTACACCGGCAATTTTATAGGATTTGCCATTGGCATGGCCTCCACCCGCCTTGTTAAACATTTTTATACTACCCGCAGTATAAAGAACCTGTGGGGAATTGCAGCCAAGAAAACAGTGGTAGATAAGCAAACCTTTAGCGCCATGGAATGGATGATCTCCATTATTATTGGCTTTCTGGTGTTTGAAATTATTTCCAAATGGATACAGAAGAAAATGAACCCGATGCTGCAGAAATATAAAGGCTATTTACCAGGCGGTTGGGTAGAAGAAGAAACAGCCCCGGTGCTGGTTGCACAACCGGCGCCCGCCGTCGCTACACAAACAGTTGCGGAAAAAGCAGCTGGTACTGCCAATGAAAATGCATAGTCAAACTCATTAATAATAGAAAAACCCCTGGCAGAAGCCCGGGGTTTGCTTTGTGGCTTGTTCTAAGACGCATTATTAAATGTAAATTGTCGAGTCAAAGCCTACGTACCCGTTCTCTAGTTCCTTTATTTCTTTATAAATTTTATCGTTGATCCGTTTTACGCAGCTTTCCGCCACCCATACCTCATCGCCGGGTTGACCGGCGTCTATTATGACTTCAGATCACCGCTGCATTACTCCAGGATAGAGGCTTAAAATTCCTGCGGCAAAAAAAGAAGTTCTCCCGGTGAATAGCTAAAAACGGGCATAGACAAAGTATAGACAATTATTTTTTTAAAGGATTGAGTTTCTACCGTTAATAGCTGATTAAGGGTATATAATTCCCCTTTTTGATTAAATATTTATCGTTTATCGATAAATATTGTATTTTGCACGAAACTTATTCTATGCGAAAAAGGAGTTTCAGTATACTGGCGCTTGTCATTGCTGGTCTTATTACCGTATACTTTTCGTTTATGATGTGGACAGCTGAACCGGCATCAGATAATTTCCATTATACTACAACGTACAGGCTCATCCAACTACCTGAAGGCGATACCGCTTTTGGCGGGATTTTCTCGTCATTCCGCATTAATGATTCTCTGCCGCATTATGCATACCAGCTTATAGCTGATAGTCTTAAAAAGATCAATGATGAAAGGCAACAGGAGAACGGCAGCATGGATGCCCAAGGTAATACCCTTGGCCCTCTGGGGGTTTATGACTTTCCTGTTTGGAAAAAACAGGATTGGAATAGATCAATTTCCAAACAATATATTGCGCAGTTGGATAGTGTAACGAATCTGGCATATAAAAAAATAGCGGCTACCACCAATAAAGACAGCATTCAAAAAATTAAGGACCAGTTGCGGGATACGTCGGCGTATTATAACAGCCTTATTAGCCAGGAAACGGCGGCCGGTGATACAGCGACTGACCATTTTTATTACTTCGGCCTGCATGGCTATGTACTTAATAAGGATGCAAAGTTTTTCATTCAAAACGGAACGTATAACCTGGCATATATCAAATTGGATACTATAATAAAAAACAAAACCGGTTCCAGTGAAGAGGGGCATTATGAACGAAAGCAAATACCAGTCCGTTACGCCACTGAAAAGAAGCGATTGCTGATACCTGTTTCCAGGCAACAATACAACGTGCTGAATATAGTGGTAGGTGTTGTGAGCATTAGTCTCATATTTGCCGCGTTGTATTTTTTTCTGGGCTTACCGATACTGATCCTCATCAGCATTTCAAAAGGCAGAGCCTTTGATGATATGAATATCAGGCGTTTTAGTATCATGGCGCGTCTGATGCTGGCGGTGGCATTAATAAATGTAGTGTTGCCATATGTGTTGT
>DASUVL010000029.1:0-2323 GCA_036379015.1 Niastella sp. | reverse complement strand
AACTTCGCCACCCTGTTTTATTGCCGATGCATTTAACGATAAAGGGGTAGATCCGCGCAACAGCCTGCTGTTTTATCAGGCGTTGCTTGAAAAGAATATTTCTACCAGCTTTCATGTTTTTCCGCAAGGTGGTCATAACATTGCACTGCGTAATAATCCGGGTTCTACGCAATTATGGACGGTGTTGTGTGAACAATGGTTGGTTGAAATGGGGTTTGTGAAGTGAAGAGAAATGAAAAACGGAAGACCTGTAAGGTCCATCATCGGGTCTTGCAATAATAGAAAGCCGAATTGGACCTGACAGGTCTGGCCATGGATTCCGATCCGCCAGTTGGCGGAAGCGCATAAGTTTACCGAGTAGGCAAGTTCAAATGACGTCCCTTACAGGTCTTTACTCACGTAATAAAGTATAGTATGAAAAGGCTTTATGTTCTGTTAATGTTACTTGGTCCTGTAGTGCATTTAATTGCTCAGCAACAAACTTATCCAACCCGCCTGACGGTGGCGCAGGATGGAAGCGGTAATTATAAAACCATACAGGAAGCGGTAAATGCCATGCGCGACTTTTCACAGGAGCGGGTAACCATTTTTATTAAGAAAGGTATTTATAAAGAAAAACTGGTCATTCCTTCCTGGAAAACAAATATTTCGCTGGTAGGTGAGAGCCGCGACAGTACTATTATTACGTATGATGATTTTAGCGGCAAGCATTTGCCGGGTGGTAAAGATGTTGCTACAGGCCGTGATAAGTTCAGTACATTTAATTCATACACCATGCTGGTGCGGGGAAATGATTTCAGGGCCGAAAACCTCACCATCCAAAATACGGCAGGTCGTGTTGGACAGGCGGTGGCGCTGCATGCAGAAGGCGATCGTTGTGTGATTCTGAACTGCCGCTTACTGGGCAACCAGGATACATTGTATGTTGGTATCGATAGCAGCCGGCAATATTATAAAGATTGTCAGATAGAAGGCACTACCGATTTCATTTTTGGTCCGGCTACCGTGGTGTTTCAACGCTGTACTATTAAAAGCCTGTCAAATTCATATATAATGGCGGCTTCTACCACGCCACGTCAGGCATACGGAATGGTGTTTTTAAACTGCTCGCTGGTGGCAGATACCGGTGCTACGAAAGTTTTGCTGGGACGGCCCTGGCGACCGCATGCAAGAACGGTTTTCATTAATACGGTTATGGGTGATCATATTGTAGCTGCCGGTTGGGATAACTGGCGGAACCCGGCCAATGAAAAAACAGCTTACTATGCCGAGTACAATAGTACAGGCGCCGGCGCCAATCCATCGGGCCGGGTACACTGGTCGCACCAGCTTACTAAAAAGGAAGCGAAAAAATATACGGTCAAGAATATTTTGGGAGATTGGGATCCGGAAAAGTAGTTGGTGAGTAGGCAGGTTAACAAGCAAAAATCAGAATAATGGAAGAAATCCATTTTGCTTAACAAAAAATGTATTTGCTTGCGGCTTGCAGCGTTTTCATCATTAAGATTTTCACAAAACACCATAATGAAAAAACTATTTGTATTAGGATTCTCTGTCATCAGTTTGTATTCCGCCGCACAGCAGCCCTATGTTTCAAAAGTGTGGGTGTCGGATAATAAGAACGGAACATTTAAAAATCCAATCTTGCATGCCGATTATTCCGATCCCGATGCCTGCCGGGTGGGTGAAGATTACTACCTCGTTTCCTCCAGCTTTGCCGACATTCCCGGATTGCCGATTCTGCATTCAAAAGATTTGGTAAACTGGACGATCATAGGCTATGCATTAAAACGCCAGCCGCCGTATGATCATTTTTCACAACCCCGCCATGGCATGGGCGTGTGGGCGCCGTCAATCCGGTATCATAACGGCGAGTTCTATATTTATTATCCCGATCCTGATTTTGGCATATATGTAGTAAAAGCAAAAAATATTAAGGGTCCCTGGTCAGAGCCCATATTGGTTGAAGGTGGCAAAGGATTGATAGACCCCTGTCCGTTGTGGGATGATGATGGTAAAGTATATCTTGTACATGCCTATGCGGGCAGCCGGGCAGGTATAAAAAGCATTGTTGTTGTAAAAAAACTCGATGCCTCCGGTACCAAAGTACTGGATGGCGGTGTAATGGTATTTGATGGTCACGACCAGGACCCCACGCTGGAAGGTCCTAAAATTTACAAACGAAACGGTTACTATTACATCTTTGCACCGGCCGGTGGTGTAGCAACCGGCTGGCAACTGGTGCTGCGTTCAAAAAATATTTATGGTCCGTATGAAAGAAAAGTGGTGATGGATCAGGGTGGCTCAACGGTTAATGGTCCGC
>DASUVL010000028.1:0-3333 GCA_036379015.1 Niastella sp. | reverse complement strand
CACCGGAGCGCAGCAAGCCAACAGGCAGGTTATAATGTAAGACAGGATTCACACAAGCCGCCTGCAACACGCTGAACACATCGATACCCTTTGCCACAGCTCTGGCGCAAAGCTGGTTAATGTGACCGGCTACCAGGCTATCGGGATGTTTATCGTCACTGCCAAACAGCATGTGTTGCGGATGATCGTTCAGCAAATCGATCAATGCCTCAAAATTGCGGGCGGCGCTTCCTTCACGGATGATGATCTTCATGCCGTATTGCAGTTTATCCAACGCTTCCTCGCGGGTGAAACATTCATGGTCGGTGCTGATGATCACCTTACCGGGTTCGCCGGCTTCAATATACTGGCGGGCCTGTTCACCGCGTAACCCCGGCGCATGTCCGTCAATGGGTTTGCCGGCTTGCCGGGCAGCCTGTATCTTTTTCATCACCACCGGATCGTTATACAACACGCCGGGGAAATTCATCATTTCACTTAAATAGGTTATTTCTTTTTTCTGTAGCAGGGCGGCCACTTCATCCGTATCCAGGGTAGCGCCTGCTGTTTCAAAAATAGTAGCGGGCACACAACTGGGCGCACCAAAGAAGAATTTGAAAGGAACGGTTTTGCCGTTTTCGATCATGTATTCAACACCCTTCATGCCACAAACATTGGCGATTTCGTGCGGATCACTGATGGTTGCCACCGTGCCGTGCACTACAGCCAGCCGCGCAAACTGGCGTGGTACCAGCATAGAACTTTCAATATGCACGTGGCTATCGATAAAACCGGGGAGAATATAGCGCTGCGCGTCAGGTCCCGCATCTTCAATAGGCGTTATAGCTTCGATCTTTCCATTCGCTACGGTTATTGCAGCAGTGTATATTTTTTTCTGCCATATGTCTACGAAGTTGCCAGATATTGTGAATTGCATACATTCAGTTTATAGGAGTGAATTCTGATGTTAAGATCAGAAGTAGGAAGTACGAATTTCAGAATCTTCATACCTCTTACTTCATACTTCCTACTTCGGGCCTTCGGCCCTGCAATATTAAATTAAAAAGATATGAGCCCGTTTGTAATATTTTAACGGCGCAACGCACTAATTTTATTGATTCTTCAACCGGGAAAGTTTTATATTTAAAAACGGCCCATTTTAGATAACCATTTTACCAATCAAAAAAGTTAAAAAATGAGATTCCTTCGAGTAGTTATGATGGCAGCCAGTGTGCTGTCTGTAGTTGCATTGCACGCACAAACCGCTGACGAAATAATCAATAAACATATTGAAGCGCTGGGTGGTAAAGACAAACTGTCGACTATTAAAACAATTTATACCGAATATGATATGGAGGTGATGGGCCAGCAGGCGTCGGGCACTACATGGCTGGTAAATGGCAAAGCGTATAAGAATGAAGTTGATTTCGGCGGACAGAAGATTGTTCAGTGTTTTACCGATAAAGGTGGATGGGCCCAAAACCCGATGATGGGGCAAACTGCACCGGAAGCAATGCCTGCCGACCAGGTAAAAATGAGCCAGGGACAACTGGATGTAGGCGGTCCTTTATTCAACTATGCTGCCAAAGGCAATACGGTTGAACTGATAGGCAAGGATACGCTTAATGGCAAAGGCGCCTTTAAACTGAAGTTAAAAGGTAAGGAAGGAACAGAAAGCGTTTACTGGATAGACCCTACTACTTACTATGTTTTAAAAAGCACGGTAAAAGCCAATATGGGTGGCACGGATGTAGAAACCAGTGTGGCATTTTCGAACTACAAAAAAACAGAATATGGTTTTGTAGTGCCCTCTAATACCGAGATCTCCCTTCCACAGGGTTTAACTTTGAATGTTACCAGTAAAAAGATTGAGATCAATAAGGATGTTGATATGAAGCTGTTCGATATGCCGAAATAATAGCTTTAACATTTCTTTAAAAAGAATAATAAATGAGTCGAACTTCCAAAGTGCGGCTCATTTTTAATGGCCACGGCCTCTCATCGTTGCACCTGCAACGTTCGGAGGCCGTGGTTTTTTTTATGGGCATTGGGTACCAGCACAACTGCATCAAATTAGTTTGCCGGTAACGGTTGTTTCTTTAATTTGATGCCTTAATCTGGCAATATGGTAATTATAAAAAGTAGCGTTTGTTGTATTATTTTGTTGGTTGTTGTTGGAATGGTGCATGCCCAACAGGCTATCATTAATACTGTTGGTAAAGATCCGTTTGTTGGGAAGACCACAGAAGTGATCTATAAAGCAAAGGAAGGAACCTGGACGTTCCAGGGTTTTAGCAATTCCGTTATTAAAACCACTTACAAGCCCTTCGATTATGGCAAAACCGAACAAATATCGGATGCCGTTATTGCGAAGCCAACGCCTGTAAATACGAAAATAACTGCCGGCATATCACAAACTGTTGAATGGGAAAACCTGACCAGTGTAGTGGTTCAACGTGAGAAGCTCTATTATAAAACTGGAAAAGAAGTAAAAGTAAAATCAGCCACTTATTTTGTACAGGGTGATACGCGGGGTTTCCGCTTTCAGCTTTTTAATGATGAACAGATCTTTGGTGGTGGCGAACGGGCATTACCCATGAACCGCCGGGGCTATCATTTCAATTTATATAATATGCCGTCCTATGGTTATGGACTGGGCGCCGAAAACCTGAACTTTTCTGTACCGGTATTCATTTCTTCTGCCGGTTATGCCTTATTTTTTGATAACCCGTCCAAAGGATATGTTGATATTGGTTTAGCCGACAAGAATACACTTGAAGCAGGTTTTACCAGCGGTGAGCTAACCTATTATGTAGTATTTGGAAAAAGCATCGATGAAATACTGAACAATTATACTGCCATCACCGGCCGGCAGCCATTGCCGCCGCGTTGGGCGTTTGGCAACTTCGTATCGCGGTTTGGTTATCGCAGCGAAGAACAGGTGACGCAGGTTGTTAACAAAATGAAACAGGATCATTTTCCTATGGATGGATTGGTGTTTGACCTGTTCTGGTTTGGTGACAATATTAAAGGCACATTGGGCAATCTCGATTGGGTGAACACGCAAAAGTGGCCTATTCCCAAACAAATGATCACTGATTTTAAAACGAAAAGCAATTTAAAATCAGTATTGATCACCGAGCCCTACATTTTACAGAATACCAAAACATACACTGAAGCCACACCTTTCCTGGCTACCGGTGCGGACGGAAGCCCAATGATGATACCTGATTTTTATTTTGGTACGGGTGGACTGATTGATATATTCCGCAAGCAATCGCAGGACTTTATGTGGAAACAATATAAAAAGCAGATTGGCAACGGTGTCAGTGGCTGGTGGCTCGATTTGGCAGA
>DASUVL010000027.1:0-7329 GCA_036379015.1 Niastella sp. | reverse complement strand
TTTTTTCTTCCGGTGTTAACTGCTTTTTAGTGATAATAACCGTTTTTGTTTGTTGGGGTAAGGTATATAAACCCAGTTCTCCCTCCTCAAAACGATAATAGCCATTACCGCTTTTGTTCCATTTAATAGCACCACCCTGAGAAAACAGTACAACGGGTACAAATAAGGTAATTATAACAAATAACAATTTCCTGGCCGGTATTGATTGACAATGCATGCTGATACAATTTGAGGCAGGAAATTAAGACATTGAACGCAAACAATCATTACCGAAAATAAAAACCCCGCCCAAATTAACAGGCGGGGGTGTTGTATTTGTACTCCTGATCCGTATAAACAATTTTTCGGGAGATTTTATCTGGCCCAATAACCGGGAACCCATACATATCCCTGGCGGCGGGGCGCCCAATAACCCTCAACCCAATGACGGCCACGGCGAGGGGCAGCCCAATAGCCATCTCTGTGCACATACCGGCCACGACGTACTTCCCAACCACCGTCAATCCATATATGGTGCGGAGAAGGGGCAATGGGGCGTACGACAACCGGGGCTGCCGGACGTACTTTAACTACTATCTGTGCGGAAGAAGCAACAGAAAATCCAATTACCAGGGCCGCGGCTAATACGATGCGGTTAATATATTTTTTCATACAAAAAATTTTAGCTGTTCTACAATACATTTTCCGTTTATTGGAGTCTGGCTAAAAACAAAAGTTTAATGTCCCGTTTGTCCTTTTCAATTCATTAACAAATGCGCCTGCACTGTTGAGTCACTGTTATTCGATTGTTAATTAGATATAACCAGGTAGAAATAAAAAAAGCCCCCGGTTGGGCCGGGGGCTGGTCTTTGTTCTATCATTATTATTTTATCAGTTGAACCGATCCCAATGGGCGGTTTCTCTTTTCATCGTAAATGTTTAACCAGTACACACCTGATACACCTTTAAACTCACTTATACTTGTTGTGCTCTGGTTGGCTACCCGCTTTCTAAATACTTCCTGTCCTTTCAGGTTCACTATTGTAACGGTGTAAATTTTAGCAGTACTTAATCCGTTGATGGTGATTGGCCCATTCACCGGATTGGGATATACAGTGATCACCTGGCCGGGATTATCGGTATCAGTTATTCCGGTCGACATATCACGGCGGATGGTAATGCTATCAATATTCGTTTGCACGGTATAACAATCTTCACTTGTTTTCATCTTCACATAAATCTTGTTGTCGCCCAGAGCTAATGAAGAAGCTGTTAGATTCAAAATATTATTGCTGCTTTCAGTCTGAATGATATTGGTAAAGCTATTGTTCCAGGCAAAGGTATAGCGGGGATCTTTTCCGCCGCCGCTTGCATTGGCGGCTGTTACTACCACCGGATTGGCCAGGTTGACAACGGTGGTTGTATTGGCTGACAGATTTACGTCGGGATTTGCTGCGGCTGTTACTGTAAAACCGGCGGTGGTGGTTTTAGTATCCGTTGCATTGCTATACGTAACAGTCAAATTATGCGTACTTGCGGTGAGTGCTGAAACAGTAAATGTAACCGTACTGTCTGCAGCAATGGTCAATGCATTGGCATCGAGCTTTGCAGTTACTGTGATACCACTTGTTGAAGCCGGCAGGTTCAGGATCTTCACTTTTTGCGCACCCAGGTTATTGCAATAATTCAACTGCAAACCGCTTACTACCGGCACAGGAGGTGGCGGTACCGGGGTGAGCGTGATCGTGGTTTCGTGGTTGTTTGTTTGTACCGGCAGGTTGAAGTCAAAATAAATAGAGGCAGAATTACTGATCTTATCGCCTAACTGCAAGGTGCTCTTTGGTTTTATACGATACGTGATATAACCATGGCTGGCCGGTTCATTGATGTTATGATCGGGTAGCAGGATATTGTTGAAGGTCCAGGTACCGTACTTGTTATCTTTTAAACTAAATTGGTACGGGTGACTGGCGCCGATAAGTTCTAATGAAGCAACATCCAACTGATCGCTCATTGTGTCTCTTACAACAATATTGAACGCCGTATCAGTGCCCATATTTTGAAAACGGATGGTATAGGTGAGCGGTTCGTTCGCCTGCAACTGGTCAACATACAAAGTACCGTTATGGTTTTCGTGTTTGTCGTTGGGGTCGAAGGAACCCCTTACGATCTCGTGTGTTGTACCGATATTATCTGCAGGCGTTACGTCCCCTGCAATGGGGCTAATGGCTGCTGATAAAATCAATGTATCGTTAATGTTCACAGCTGGCGGCGGGCTTACCGTAAATGCCAGTTGAATATAAGACGCATCGAATGGAGATAAGCTACCAATATTCCAGATAAGCGTATCTGCGTTTACTGACGAGGGAGGTAGTGTTGCAGATACCAGGCTCATAACGGAAGGTTTTACAAATTTAATCACCGTATTGGTAATCGTTGTAACACCAACATTTGAATAATTGATCCTACAGGAAACATCAAATCCCGGACGCAGGGTGCTCAAAGAATGCAACGACAATTGTAGATCATTTTTGCCAGCCATAGGAACTACTGCAAAGGCAGGTAATGAATCTTTATTTTTGTACGATATAAAACTCGATTGTTGAGGTACGGGATTCACTGTATAATAAGGCCTTGCATTCACCTTCACAGTGGTTGTGTACGTTCCGGTGTCTACGAAATTAAGAAAATCACCATTGGCACTTAGCGGAGAGCTGATAGTGGCTCCATTCTTTTTACTTTCAACAAAAGCATTTTTAAAGAATGGCTCTCCGGCGTCTTTGATGCCATTGCCGTTATTGTCAAGAAATACTTTTCCTTTTATCTGATTCAGCCCTTTTATTTTAACGACACGCAGGTCATAATCATTATAATTAAATGAGTTTCTTACATAGCCTGCGGTGATGTATTCATCATCCTGCAAAGCAATAACACCAGTAAAATTGCCGCTACTACCATATTGACCCAGATAATAAAAACCATCTTGGCCGGCATTTGTATTTCTACGACTTAATGTAGGATCTTTTTGATAAACTGATATGCAGGATAGAACAGAGCTGTCAGATAACAACTGCACCATTTCAGGACCGCAATCAATAACAACGTTGCTACCAATAATATCATTAAAACCACCTGACCCGTAGCTCAAAAAACTACCAGTGGCATTATCTAAACGCTTGAAATACCAGTTGGGCATACTGGCTGTAGAAGCATTAAACTCGTTTCCTACCGAAAACAACTGATGGCTGGGTAACTCCAAAATTCTTGAATACATTTTTGAGGGTCCTGGATTGCCCCGTCTAAATAAAGGACATTGCTGCCACAATACAGTACCCTGCCCATCAATTTTTACAGCGGCCTCTTCATATGCACTGTAAACTGGAAGATCAAATTGGGTTGGGGTGGGATAATTATTATAATATTGATACCCGCTGATAATGTAATTATTATCACTCGTTATCGTTATGCTGGAGGTAAATTGGTGATTGGGATTGCCATATGTTTTTTGCCATAACAAGTTTCCCTGTTCATTCATTTTCAACACCCAAATATCTGCCCCGCCTTGATTTCCGCTAACATCAAAATCGTTCGAGCGGGCATCTCCGGCAACCATATAATTTCCATCGGCCATTTTTCGTATAACTTGTCCGTGATCCTCCTCACTACCACCGAACACTTTACTCCACTGAATAACCCCATGCCGGTCAATACGTACCGCCCACAGATCAGAAGCCACTTTACTGCTTGTATGCAAACCCGTTACATCACCATCAACCGACCGGGTGGTGCCTATGCAGATAAAATCGCCATTACCAGCTTGTACCGCATGCATAAATTTATCGGTATTACTACCGCCATAACTTTGTTGCCATTCCTTATCTCCGGAGCTGTTCAGCTTAACCACCCAGGCATCGCTGGAATCGGTAGTGCCATGATGACCGGTAACCTGACCATCATTCGAAAAGGAAAGTCCTACTACGAGGAAACCATGATCATTAGTAGGAATTACTGAATAAGCTTTATCAACTTTAGATCCGCCGAAAGATTTCTCCCATTCCAGGGACCCTGGTAATTTAGTTTGGGCAGCAAGCAATAAGGGAATAAAAATCAGGGTAATGAGGTATAATTTCTTCATGGCTTGGTAGGGTTCATTTATGTTATAAAGATAGTATATGCTTCTTGCTTATCAAAGCTGACCAGTCAAAGGAGCGGTAAGGTATTTTCCTAACTAAAATCATTAGTCCGGAAATAGGAAATACAGGATCAGGGCGTAGTATTTTAGTAGCGATTAAAATTAAATAACAATAACAAGTACCGGCTGAAAATTTGCCAACCGTGCTGTTTTGGCCGGTTTTCGTGCTGTTTAAGCCGATAAACGTGCAAGCACTAGGTAAGGGCATAAAAAAAGCCCCCGTTCTGGTTGAACCGAAACGAGGGCCGCTATAATCAGTTAAACATTATTATTGGATCAATAATTTATGCAGGTATATTTTATCGTTTACTACAATTCGTAACACATAGTTTCCTTTTGACAAATTGCCCAGATCAAGCGGCGCTTTAAACGCATTCGTGTTCTGTATACCAAATTGTTTGACAGCCACCTGCCTACCTTGCTGATCAAGTACCTGAACTATAACATGGCCTTCGATGATGCCCTCTAACTTTAGCGTAGCATGACCATTAGCGGGGTTGGGATACAGGGAAGAAATAATGTCTGCACCATTTTTCACATTAACCAGCACGATGGTTGAATAGCTTGCAGAACCATCCAAATCAACCGATTTTAACCGGTAGTAATTATAGCCTTTTAATGGTTCTTCGTCTACAAAAAGATAATTTGTTTGTCCAGGCCGTACGGTACCGATGGTTGTAAAATCAACCCCATTGGCGCTGCGTAGTACTTCAAAATGTTTCACATTTTCTTCTATACTTGTCTTCCAGGTTACATTTACAACAGAGCCAGTCAACGCTGCGTTGAACGACACCAGCGTTACCGGTAAAGGAGACAACTGGAACACTATTGTCTTCTCCGTATTCGTAGCTACCGGCAGATTATAATCGAAATAGATTCCGGCCGTATTTCTAATGGTATCGCCTATTGGCACTGTTGATTTAGGTTTTATGCGATAGGCTATATAGCCATGGCTATTGGGTTCGTCAATGGCTGTGTATGGTAATTTGATATTGTTGAACTGCCAGGTGAGCTTGTTGCCATCTTCAATAGCTAACTGATAGGAATGGCTGGCCGAGATCATTTGCAGAGAATTCCAGTTGAGCCGGTTTTCCAATGTATCTCTTACGGTAATATTGAAGGCGGTATCGGTGCCGGTATTTTGGAAGCGGATGAGGTAATTCAAATAATCACCATTAGTTACTTGAGCAGGTGTAATGATGCCGGCATTGGCTTCTGTCTTATCATTAGGATCAAATGAGCCTATTACAATCTGCTTCAAAGTCACAGTATCATCGGAGGATGTTACATCAATGCCATCATGTTCTATCCAGGCTATTGACTTCAACGTATCGCCAAGATTTACCGATGGTGGCGTACCTACCACAAAATTAAGTGTAATGGAAACTTCTACGTTCGGAGCTAGATTACTGTAATTCCAGGTAACGGTATCACCGCTTACAGAAGTTGCAGCAGGTACAGCGCTGGTTAAGCTGAGCCTTCGATCTTTTACCAGTTTAATATTGCCGGCGCCAACCGTATTGGTTCCAACATTTTTATAAAGCAGCCTGTATTGGGCAGTAAAACCAGGACGAGCTACCGTGAGCGGAATCATACTTACTGTAACATCACGCAGGTTTGGTAGCGGCTGAACCGCAAAATGTATTGAATCGGTATTGAAGTAACTATTGAATGTAGTTGTTTTAACTGCCGGAATTATATTGTAATAGATGTTGTATGGAACTGCCTTTGTGGAATAAGTACCGGTATCTACATCCATTGAGTAATACCCGTTCTGTGGGATGGCCGACATGGTATCACCATTCTTTCCCGAGCGAATGGTAACCTTATCAAAAAACGATTCACCATTATCTTTAATTCCGTTGCTATTGGCATCATAGAAAACATAACCGGCGATGGTGTTAACTGAGCCAACCTCAAGCATCCAAATATCCAACCATCGATTTGTAATATACCCTGCAATTACAATATTACCGTTATTTTTCAATGACAATGTTACCCCATGTTCCTCAGCGGTTGTCCCAAAAGTCTTTTCCCAAATTATATTCCCATTATTATTATTGAAATTAACCAGCCAGCAGTCAGCCATTCCGCCGGCATTTATAAACGAAACATCCCCATCATTTGAATAGGTTTCGCCAACAACGATAAAAGTTTTATCAGGCATTATCTGGAGATCAAAAAATTCCTCATAATTTGTACCGCCAAAACACTTCTGCCATTCAACTGCTCCTGTTGAAGATAAACTTACCACCCACGCATCAATTGCTGAAGAATCAGTAGCGATTGAATGAATACCGTTTACATCTCCATCATCAGACTGGGCTGAACCGGCAACTATATAACCACCAGTTGCAGTGAGCTCAATATCGTATGAAAATTCTAAATAAGAACCACCCAGGCATTTTTGCCATTCCAGAGCACCATTACTTGTAAGTTTAACAACCCACATATCAGTGCTTCCGTGAAAACCCTGCACATCGCCGTCGTTTGAATGCGTTGTTCCGGAGATAATATACCCGCCATCTGCCGTTTGTTTTATTCCAGACGCCTTTTCTTCATTGCTGCCACCCAGGCATTTTTGCCACATTATATTGCCGTTTTTATCCAACTTTACGACCCAGATATCACTACCACCATGCCCACCTGTCACATCACCGTCTATCGACATGGATTCACCTACAACAATATACCCGTCTGCCGTTGGGGTAATATATCTGCCCACATCACTTTTTGTGCCGCCTAAACATTTTTGCCATACCACATTTCCTTTGCTGCCCAAACGTACTATCCAGGCATCGCCGCCGCCGTGATTACCCGTTACATTCCCATCATTTGAATTAGTGAATCCGGTAACTATATAACCGCTGTCATGTGCCAATTGTAATGATCCCAATTCTTCAACTCCTGATCCGCCCAATGAAGCTGACCATAGGATATTTCTTTGTGTATCTAATTTTACTACCCAAATATCATATGAAGGTACACCAACACTCACTGTGTGATTGCCAATTACGTCTCCATCTGTAGAGTTATTACGCCCTCCAATGATGTACTGTCCATCCCGGTCAACTAAACTACTTTTACCTGGCCAAACAATCCATTCCGGGCCAGCTCCCCCCAATAATTTCGACCACTTCATGCCCGGCACTTTTACC
>DASUVL010000026.1:0-5983 GCA_036379015.1 Niastella sp. | reverse complement strand
ATGACTTACCGCTTTGTGTTGTAGAACAACCAGTGCTAATATCATTGAATAAATAGATAACCCGCCTCATACGTTTACTGGCTACGTTGCCTTCCTTTGTGCAAACTGTTATTCCACAAGTCATATGATAAAATATTCGCTGCTGTTTTTTATGAATTGGGTATCGCTTTCACTACTGGCCCAAACACAGGCCCCCATTATACTTCAAACCAAAAACACCAGCCTGGTATTGACGGTTGGCAGTAATCACCGGTTGTACCAGTCGTACCTGGGACCAAAGCTGGCCACTGCTGATGCGGAGAAGTTAACCGGCGGCCGCGAAGTATACCTTACTGCCGGCATGGAAAATCAGTTTGAACCTGCCATTCGGCTGGTGCATGCTGATGGCAACCCATCCCTGGAGTTAACATTTGCATCGCATACTACCCAACAAAAAGATAGTATCAGTATCACGAATATTGTATTAAAAGATTCCGCTTACCCGGTGGAAGTGGTATTGCAATACAAGGTTTATTTTAATGAAGACGTAATAACCTCCAGCGCTACTATCCTGCACCACGAAAAAAAACCGGTCCGGCTAACCCAATACGCATCTGGCATGTTGCATTTTAATGCCGATACCTACTGGTTAACCCAGTTTCATGGCGACTGGGCGCGCGAGGTAAATATGGTAGAAGAAAAATTAACCAACGGTATTAAAAGCATCGAAAGCAAACTGGGTACCCGCTCAAATTTTTATCAGACGCCTACGTTTTTTCTTTCTCTCAATGATCCGTCAACCGAAACCAGTGGTGAGCTTATTGCAGGTACGCTGGGTTGGACAGGCAATTTTCAATTCACATTTGAAATAGATCAACGCAACGGACTAAGGGTACGTCCGGGTATTAATCCATTTGCTTCTGATTATACATTACAACCCGGTGAAACATTTACCACACCGGAATTTATTTTCACCTACTCAAACCATGGCAAAGGACAGGCCAGCCGCAACCTGCACAACTGGGCCCGTAACTATGCCGTGTTGGATGGTCATGGTCCACGCCTTACTTTATTGAACAACTGGGAAGCCACCTATTTTAATTTTAACGAAACAAAACTGGTAGAACTGTTTGATGAAGCCAAACAATTAGGCGTAGACCTGTTTTTGCTGGATGATGGCTGGTTCGGCAATGCATTTCCACGGAATGATGATAAGGCCGGCCTGGGCGACTGGCAGGAAAACAAAAGCAAACTGCCCAATGGCATTGGACACCTGGTGCAGGAAGCTGAAAAAAAAGGCATCAAATTCGGTATCTGGCTCGAACCGGAAATGGTAAATCCTAAAAGCGAACTATATCAAAAACACCCCGACTGGATATTACGGCTACCCAACCGCGCAGAAAACCTGGCCCGCAGTCAGTTGGTGTTGGATCTTACCAATCCCAAAGTGCAGGACTTTGTTTTTTCAATAGTTGATGATATGCTCACTAAAACCCCGGGCATTGCTTTTATCAAATGGGATTGTAACCGGAGTATGACCAACGCCTACTCCGCTTATCTTAAAGAAAAACAAGCTCATTTATTTATTGAATACACCCGGTGTTTGTATAAAGTACTGGACAGGATCCGTGCAAAGTATCCACACCTGCCCATTATGTTATGTTCAGGTGGTGGCGGACGCACTGATTATGGGGCTTTAAAATATTTTACTGAATTCTGGCCAAGCGATAATACCGACGGACTGGAACGCATCTATATTCAATGGGGATATTCGTATTTCTTTCCTGCCAATACCATTGCCGCTCATATAACCAGCATGGGTAAAGGGCAATCGCTCAAATTCAGGACCGATGTAGCCATGACCGGTAAACTGGGTTACGACATTAGGGTAAATGAATTTACACCCCAGGAATTACAGTTCAGCCAGGATGCGGTGAAAACCTACAAACGCATCAGGGATGTTATTTGGTTTGGCGATCTATATCGCATCATATCTCCTTACGATGAAAACCGGGCAGTGCTGATGTATGTAAACAACAACAAAAGCAAAGCCATTCTTTTCAATTATTTCTTACACAATCGCCGGAAAGATATTTTTTCAAAAGTTCAATTGCAGGGGCTCGATCCACAAAAGAAATACCGGTTCAAAGAGATCAATCTGTTTCCAGGCACCAAAACAAACAATCCGGATAATGATAAAGTCTTCAGCGGCGATTACCTGATGACAGTTGGTTTGAACCTTTCGCCCGGGAAAATATTGCCGTTAACGAGTAATGTATATGAAATCACGGAAGAGTAATGTGATAATTTGATAATATGCTAATGTGATAATGAAATACAGGGCCAGCATAGCCATAAAAGTAAACTCGCCATATGAAAAAATTAATAGTGCATATAGGTAACTTCTTTATTCTTATTACCATCTGTTATAGCACTTCAGCACAGCTGCCAAGGGTATTTATGATGGATGCTAACCGGTTGACGACCGTAAAGGAAAAGATCCAAAAGAAAGATGCATCCACCCTTCAACTGGTAACTGCATTACGAAAAGAGGCTGATGGATTATTGACCATGAAACCGGTGTCAGTTACTGACAAAGCCTTTACACCGGTCAGCGGCGATAAACATGATTATATGAGCCAGGCGCCTTATTTCTGGTACGATAGCACTAAGCCGAATGGCCTGCCCTATATGCGCAAAGATGGGGTACGTAACCCTGAGATCAACAAAATAACCGACCATCGCTTATGCAATGAACTGGATAATGCCTGTAGAACCCTGGCACTTGCCTGGTATTGTACCGGTGAAGAAAAATATGCAGCCAAAGCAACTTCATTACTTCGTTACTGGTTTCTTGATGATGCTACCAAAATGAATCCCAACCTCAATTATGCGCAGGCAATTCCGGGTATTAACAATGGAAGAGGAATTGGCATTATTGAAACCATTGCATTAACAGGCATCGTAGATGCAACTGGATTATTACAAAGTTCCAAATCATTCACAGAAGCAGATGCCAAAGCAATACAACAATGGTACGCGCAATACCTGAACTGGATGCTTACCAGCAAAAACGGCAATGAAGAGCATGCCGCTAAAAACAACCATGGCACCTGGTTTTATGCGCAGGCCATTGATTTTGCCTTGTACACGGGAAATACGGCCAAAGCAAAAGAGCTGGTTGAAGAAACAAAAAAAAGAATGGATTCGCAGATCAATAAGGAAGGTAAAATGCAACTGGAATTGGATAGAACCAATGGACTGGGATATAGTACGTTTAATTTAACGGCCTGGTTTAAGGTAGCTACACTGGCTCAGTATACCGGCGTTAACCTGTGGCAATATGTAAACCAACAAGGCGGCAGCCTCCGTACAGCTATTGACTGGTTATTACCCTATGCCCTTGGCCAACAGAAATGGTCTTACCAGCAAATAAGCGAATACAAAAAGAATAATATTTACACGCTGTTATTACAGGCAGCTGCCGTTTATAAAGATCCCCGATATGCAGCTTCTGCCAAACAGCTTGATGAAGAAGTAGATAATATAACCATGGACCTGTTATATAAAGTAGCAGATCATTAAATATTCCAGTTCTTGTACGGGTTTATTGCCAGGTTTGAATTGGAGTATTTTTTTTCATCTGTCACTTCTTTATCGATCCAATCTGGTATGGAAAAGGGTTCATCTTCTGATGTCAGTTCGATTTCTGCAACGATAAGCCCTTCATTCTGTCCTAAAAACTCATCAACTTCCCAGAGCTTGTTATTATGATCAATGAAATATCTTATTTTATGAACTTCCGACTTGCAAAAGCTATCAAGCAGCTGCTGTGCATCTTCTTTGGGAATACTATATTCATATTCCGGACGGGCTAAACCAACAGCAGGTCCTTTTATCGTTAAATAGCCTTCTTTATCAGTAAGCCGCACTCTTACCGTTTTTTCCGGATCAGATACTATATAGCCCTGCCTAAAAAGCGACTTCTCTTCTTTTAAAACCAGGCTCCATTTATCTTTATTAACCAGGAATTTTCTTTCAATCTCAATGCCCATAACTATTATAGATTTGTGCGTGTGCCAAATCTACAAATAGCCTTTAAATAAGGAGATTATTTTTTTCTTTTCTGTTGTAAGCAATGCGGTTTATCTGCCTTTTTGAAGAAAGTAGTGAATGGCGCAAATGGCGTTTGCGCAATGGCCGCTCCAATGCGTATCAAAATTCCATTTAAAATCCCAAACGGCATTTTGCTTTGCATCGGATGACTTCAGGCCATACAGCAGGAGTGATTGTTTAAGGTATTTATATATGGCGCCCATATCTTCATACAAATCACCATACACGATCCCTGTATCTTTTTTCTTTACCGTAGGATCAAACACGTACCAGTAGTAGCGAAAATCCCATAACCGGTCGGCAATAAAGTGGAGTGATTTTTGAAATTCCAGCTCGTCAATTTTGACATCGAACTTTTTATCGCTTTTCTCCTCCATGAGCATCATGCAGTTGCCCAGATTATACAGCGTAAGCAAATGATTTTGGGAAAGGAGAATAAAATTCCTGGGTATATCGGCCTCATATGTTTCAATGAAGGAACAATATTTTTTTGCGGCGTCAATGAAGCTGGTAAACTCGTTGGTCGCAATAATTTTAGATACTAATATCTTATCAGATAGTGGCAAAGTGTTTCCTCAATAGCGGTTATTCAATAATGGTTGCTATTGTTGTATCCAAAAATGATGCCTGTTTATTGTAGTAGGAACATGAAAAGCCCTGCACTTATTACTTTTCAATAACTTAGTTATAGTGCAAAAAACACATTCGTATATTTCTATTTCAGTACAGCGTTAATATACGAGCATAAATGGTGATTATACTATTTTCTTTTTTATAATTGTATCTGCACGGTGGCTCCTTCCTTGAGTATATATTTCTTCACTTTTTGCCCTTTTAATATGGTGATGCCCAATTTGTCGCGCGAAGCGCGATTCACTACTATATCAAATACATTTCCGAATGAATGCACGTTTCTTAAGGCCATTTGGTCCCATCCATTAGGTAGCCTGGGCGTACACTCAAAACTGTTGAATCCTGAAGGACGTATGCCAAACAATCCTTCCGTATAAATTCTGCAATACAAACCGCTTTCGGCCGATAAATGGCGCTGGTTGCCTTCTGGATATGCTTCAACCGGGTAAGGCACATGTTCGCCCAATAATCTTCGCTGCGAATAATAGCGCAAAAACTGCATGGCTTTTTCGGTTTCACCGGCAGCCAGCACACCGCGTAAAGCATATAATGTAGAGCGGTCCCAGAAGGTAGTATTACCGGCCAGGGAGGCCAGTCCATCTTCCGTCCATAAACGGGGAGAAAATAAAGCCGCAATGGTGCCTTCTTTCCTTTCGTATATACCTACTGTTAATGGAGAACAGATCCAGGCGCGTAATGTATCGTTGCCCTCGTAATACCGATAGGTTTTAAATCCCTCTACGGTAGCGCCAAAAAACTTTTCGATATTGGCATACATTACCTGCGCTTCACTGGCATACCGGCTGGTTTGTTCTTTTGGTACATTCAATGATTTTCCCAGCATAGCAGCTGACTTAAGCGCATCATAATACATGATACTGGTATTCAGATTGGCTTTGCCGGCAGGGAAACGCCCCTCCAGTTCATCGCTGTTGCTAGCTACCACACCATGCTCATTTACTTTTCTTTTTAAATATTCCAGGCACCATTCTATTAACGGCCATAATGCTTTGGCAGAATCAGTATTACCATACGTTAATGCATAACGCGAAGCACCATAGGCAATCATGGCCATATCGCCCCTGTCTTTGGCTCCCTGCCAAACAGCATCACCTTCGGCAATGATGGAGCTGGGAATGGGTTTGTAATCATCATTCATATACCGTGCAAACCAACGGTAGGCATTCATAGCCGACTTATTGCCGGTTTCATCGCCGAGTAATGCAAAAAAAGGATTGATGTATTCGGCCTGGTC
>DASUVL010000025.1:0-10375 GCA_036379015.1 Niastella sp. | reverse complement strand
CCCATTCTGTTTTCCTATTAAAGTAGATAGTATGCGGGAAAATCTCACATCGGAAAAACTCGAAGACCGCGTAAAAAGAATGCAGGCGCAACTGAATGCCCCCAACCCCTAAAGGGGAGTAAGGTCTAAACTCTTAGTTTTCAGTTATTAGTTCTTAAACTCGTGAGTTAGTGAGCTCAATGTTATTAGTTTTCTGCTTTTAGGCAACAGGCTAAAGCGTTCGGTTATATTCCCCCTTTAGGGGTCAGGGGGTTATCCACATTCCTTCCCATAACAGGAAATAAAAAAAATGCCTGCCTTTTTATTTGCCGTACCGAAAGCACGAATAAAAAAAGCAGGCATAGTAACTTTACACACACAGCACTAACCAACAACGTTTACAAACTTTCAGAGGATCAACAGGTTATTTAACAGTGGCACTCTGAATAGAGATTCCATAAGCTAGGGATTAATACGAGCCAAACAGCCAGGCCTTTCCAGGAATTGATTATGGGTACGCCGTTTTCAAAGGTTGCAGATGATGCAGGGAATGGATGAACGTGTTTTTACAGGGACAGTATATTGACTAAGATAAAAGGCGAAAAGAAAAGTTGATTGACATTGGATTTTTACCGGTATCCATAGAATATTAGAATGACTTTTGGACGGTTGAATTAAAGGACTCTGGACGATACGAGGCTGCTATCCCCGTCAATCAACTTCGCACCAAAAGTACTTGTGGATAACTATGTGGACAAGAGCAGAAGTGCTCTATTTTATTTATTCGGTATTTACCTACACCATTAGTAAGATTCACATACTCACAGGGTACGAAATACATATACACATAGTAAACTTACCTTTAAATTGTTTTACGTATATTCCGAAATAATATAATTTCGTAAAACTGCTATAGTATTTGTCACGAAAATTTAAGACTTTGGGGGCGAAAATGAAATAGTGTAAACAGACATTTTCAATCCCTTATCTTATAAAAAAATACAACCCGCATGAAAAAACCTGACACCGAAGGCGTTATTAAAGTAGCTATTGCTGACGACCATGCCCTATTCAGAGCCGGAGTACGTACAGCCTTATCTGCTAAAAGGGACGTAGAGCTCATCGCCGAAGCCGACAACGGCATGCAGCTCTTAAACCTGCTCAGACACATCGAACCAGACATTATTTTGCTGGATATCCAGATGCCTATTATGGATGGTATTCAAACCCTGCCTGAGATTCGCAAACTTCGGCCAGAAGCAAAAGTTATTATTCTTTCCATGCACAACGATCACTCCATGATCAGCAAGCTCATGGAGATCGGCGCTAACTCTTATCTCACCAAAAACTCCGATTCAGAAACCATTTACCAGGCCATTAAAACCTGTTACGAACAGGAGTTCTTTTTTAATGAGCTTACCAACAAGGCTTTATTAACTGGTTTGCGTACCAAACGCACAGATATAGCCGGACCACAGGACGTAAACTTATCGGAAAAAGAGATTCGGGTGTTAAAGCTCATGTGTGAAGAAAAGACCACAAAGGAAATTGCTGATATCGTAGAGATCAGCCCGCGTACAGTTGAAGCTATTCGCGACAAGCTCAAAACCAAAACCGGCGCCAAATCAATGGCCGGTCTGGTAATGTATGCGGTTAAAAATGGTATAATCGATCAGAACGTGTGATGTACGTTTAATTGATGTTGTTGATTTAGTTCTCGTTCAGTAAAATGTCTGTTAGATCCGTCCCGCTACAGCGGGACGGATTTTTTTGTGTCTGTCACCTTTTGTAGATACCACGCTAAGAATGCATTTATAACCCGTGTTGTTCATTGGCTAAATGCCCGTACGCAGCTATCGTTTCACTTTGAAAAAAAACACAATTTCTTTGGGGGCAAATCTATTTCCCATGGCTTTAATATATTTCCCTGTGGAAATTTTCCGTTTTCCAACGGCAATGGATTGTTTCCTGAAGCAAACGAAAATTCTCCATGAGCGAAGGATCTTCGCTCATGGGAAATAGATAATTTCCAGTAAGAAAAGGTTCATTGCGGACTGGAAAAATCATTTTTTCCACGGCAATCGGAAAATTTCCACTGGCAATTATCCAATTCCCGCAGCAGTGATCTAATTCCCGCTGGCAATTATATATTTCCCGCAGGAAATGATCCATTTCCTGCCGCAGCAACCAATTTCCTGCTGGCAAAGACTCATTTCCCGTTGGAAATACAATATTTCCAGTCAGAAATGAATCGTTTTTCACTGGAAATTTTGGCTTCTTCATTGATTTTCAATGGTAATTAAAAAATAGGTCCACGACATATTTGCCTGATTGCAATGCTTTTCGATGAATAAAATTTCAGGATACCGGACACCTTTGTCGGTCACGTTTAAATCAGCCTGATCGATTTATCTCTTTCAGGCCGAACACAACCTGACAAGTCGCCATTCCACCCTTTTTGTTTTATTTATTTCGTTGCCTTGCTGCCTGGCTGCCTTCTTGCCTTTTTTCCAGAACTTCACCTAATGAACAACTGGTTGTTTTACAACGAAGAAATAATACCGGCGGATACGCCTATTATTTCCGCAGGCAACAGGGGGTTGCGGTTTGGGGATGGTTTGTTTGAGACCATTAAAATGGTGAACGCCCGCCCGCATGACCCGGTCGGGCGAGGGTATATGCCTCTGTTCGATTTCCACCTGGAGCGAATGAACCAGGGCCTGGGGGTTTTACAAATGCAATTGCCGGTTCATTATACGGCCGACTATATTAGCCAGATCATCCTTGACCTGTGCAGCCGCAATAATATCCCCGGCGCCGCCCGCGTACGAATGACCATCATTCGGGGCAATGGCAACCTGTTTACAACCGATGAACCTTTTGCATCGATCATTATTCAGGCCGAACCATTGGCCGATGATTATCTTATCCTTAATGAAACCGGTTATAAAATTGATATTTGTCCGGGCATTCAAAAAAGCACTGATCAGCTGGCAAATCTCAAATCGAACAACTACCTGCCTTATGTAATAGCAGCACAATACGTAAGGCAACAGCAGTTGAACGATTGCCTGGTTCTCAATACCCACAACCGCATTTGCGATGGAACCATAGCCAACATCTTCTACATACATCAAAACAACATATATACACCCCCTTTAACAGAAGGAGGTGTAGCGGGTGTAATGAGAAGCTATTTGTTGGCTACACTCCCTGAAGCAGGTTATACTATTCACGAAAAACCGTGTACGCCGGAAGACCTTTTGGCAGCCGATGAAGTGTTTTTAACCAATGCCCTGTATGGCATTAGGTGGGTGGGTCAGTTTAGGAATAAGACTTATTCGAATAAGATGGTTGCTGAGTTGTATGAGGTTATGTTGAAGGGGTTGAAAAGTTGACAGGGTTGACGAGTTAACTAGTTAACTCGTCAACTAACCTGTTACTGTAACATGGAACAAACACTTAAATAACTAACGCCAAAATCAATAACATATTCAACATATCAACATATTCTGGTTTCGCCGCGATCTGCGGTTACACGATAATACGGGGTTATATCATGCATTAAAAAGCAATGCACCGGTATTGCCCATCTTTATTTTCGATACCAACATCCTGGATCAATTACCGTCAACAACAGATCGCCGGGTGACATTTATCCATAATGCATTAAACCAGATTCAACAGCAATTGACGCAGATGGGCGCTTCGCTATTAGTGTTTCATGATACGCCGCTCAATGCATTCAAAAAACTGGTTCAACAATATACCATTGATAACGTTTTCACCAATCACGATTATGAACCTTATGCACGTGAAAGAGATGAAACCATTGCGCAATTTGTACAACAGCACAACATGTCGTTTCACACGTTTAAGGACCAGGTAATCTTTGAAAAACAGGAAGTAGTAAAAGATGATGGAAAGCCCTATACCGTTTTCACACCTTATAGCAGGAAATGGAAAGCCACCATGAATCCATTTTATTTGAAAAGCTTTCCAACAGAAAAATACTTTTACAACTTTCACAAGCAGCCAGCCAGTCCGATCCCTTCTCTGAACGCTATTGGGTTTACAAAAACTGACACCCCCTACCCTCCAGCTATTCCCGACAAGGGCATCATTAAGCAATATGACAAGCAGCGGGATTTCCCCGCTATTGCAGGAACCAGCCGCCTGGGCGTTCACCTGCGCCTTGGGACCATCTCCATTCGTAAACTCGCGAAACAGGCCACATCATGGAACGAAACCTTCCTGAATGAATTGATCTGGCGCGATTTCTTTCAAATGATCCTTTGGCATTTTCCTCATGTTGGCAAAGGCAAGCCCTTTAAACCGGAATATGATTTCATACAATGGCGCAATAACGAAGATGAGTTTGCCCGCTGGTGTGCAGGCAATACCGGTTACCCGATCGTAGATGCAGGTATGCGCGAATTGAATGCAACCGGTTTTATGCATAACCGCGTTCGCATGATCACGGCCTCCTTTCTGGCCAAACATTTATTGATCGACTGGCGGTGGGGCGAAGCATATTTTGCCGAAAAACTTTTGGACTTTGACCTGGCCAGCAACAATGGCAACTGGCAATGGGCTGCAGGTTGCGGCTGTGATGCGACGCCTTATTTCAGGATCTTCAATCCGTATTTGCAAACAAAAAAGTTCGATCCCCAACTTGCATACATAAAACAATGGGTGCCGGAGCTGAATGAATTAACCTACCCCGCACCCATCGTCGATCATGAAACGGCCCGTAAGCGTTGTTTGGAAGCCTACAAAAAAGCCTTGGACCGCTAACTTTCAAAAGGCGGCAACTGATAATGATTATACAGCTTCTTTATCACTAAATTAATATACCGCTTCAGATACGTTTCATTCAGGAAAGTGTTGGTCCAGTTTTCAAACCGCAGGCATTGCACACCCAGGTAAAAGAAATAAATACTTACACTGGCAGCGGGTATCATTTGCATTTCGGCTGCGGTAATGGGCGTAACAGATTCATACCCTTTTACAAATTGTTCCAGCTTTCGTTGATAAACATCCTCTTCCCTTTCGGTATTGTATATCTGCAACATATAATACGCTATATCATGCAACAGCCACCCATTGCCACAAAAATCAAAATCAAACAAGGTTACCTCATCGTTATTGTGAATATTCAGGTTATCGAACCAAATATCAAGATGAATGATACCAGTCCTAAGCGTATACTCCTGTGCATTTTTGTACTGTTGCAACAAATACTGCTGAGCATGTTGCATAAAACGCATTTCTTCTGTATCAATTGAAATGTATTGCTTTAAGAGTTCAAATGAATCTATCAGCAGCACATCCGGATTATACTGTACCCGCTCTAACGATAGATTATGTGTTACTTTGTGCATGCGGGCCATGATCTCACCGATCTTAAAATGCAGCGCGTCAGGTATATTAAGCTGCTTCTCTCCTTTTGCGTAGGAGAATAACACGCCCAGGCGCATACCTTCAGGCGCTGGTATTTGCTGCATATAATTTCCCTGCGGATCAGGGATAGCATAAGATACAGGGATATCATTTTCTTTTAACACCTGTAACAGCCTGATCTCTTCTGCTATTTCAATACCAGACCGCCAGTTTAAACTATATACCCGGAAAACGTATTTCTGCATACCATCGGTAACCAGGTAAGCATGATTAATAGCGGCGCGTAACAAACGACAGGTAGTACCTGCACCTAAATGATATTGTTGCTGCAGGAACATACCTATATGGGTGGCCGACAGCGTGGAACACACAACGGGAAAAGGTTGCATAAAAGATTAATTTTTAATATCAGCTAATTGGTGAAAATGGAATCCCGTTTTACGGGATTATTGAGGCAGAGGCTGATAAAGAAGGGCAGCTTGCAGAATGGATCCCGACTTAAGTCGGGACGCGGACAAAAAATCCGGGGCGCGAATATAATAACAGTTTTTGAAATTGGGCAGAAAATAAAAATATCGAATGTGGAAGCTGTTTTACTTCGACATTTAATATTTAATATTCGATATTTATCAGTGTTGCGCCATTCTGATGGCTGTACTGCGGAGTTTGTAATAATAATCGTCGATATCCTGACCCGACCTCACCGTTAAAGCAGAACCGTAGTTGAAGGGATCAACAGAGTAGGTAACACAGGCCTTGTCGTATTTACTGCCCGATGCGCGGGAAGAAAAAAAGGCATTCAGGATGATTTCTTCTTTGGTTAAGAAAAGGATCTGACCGGTAGAATCGCACCTGATCTTTTGTTTGGGATCGCGTTTGCCGTTGATCAGTTCTTTATAAATATTAATTTCCGATTGGTCTGTAATTGTTTCAGACAGCGTATCCCCATGGTTAAAGAATTTCAAATGTATTTTATCCACATCTTTCAGCAAATCTGCAAAATACTTTTTGCCTTTGCTTTTTTGCGTAACGCTGCCGCAGGAAACCAACGTTAAGAGGACCAAACCAAGGGAAACTTTTTTCATATTATTGCTTTTACAGTACAGCACTCGCTTTACAAATCAGACACCCGGTTCAATGTACATTTAACATTCCCGGAAATTCAGCAAAGGCTATACCATATTTCTAAACCTCCAAAAAGATAACATCTTTCTGAGCACTTACTTTTTTTAACTGCTGGTAAATATCCAAAAAAGTATGCACTGCGGCCTTGCCATCCGGCCCTAATTGCAAAGAATAGTTATTCACATATAGATCAATATGCTGCCGCATCACTGTTTCACTCATTTCCTGGGAATGTTGCTTTACATAATCAGTTATGAGCGGGTAATTTTTGAAGGCGTATTCCAGGCTTCGTTTAATTAATGTATCAACTTTTTGCTGCAGTGCGCTATCAAACGTTTTTTTCATGGCAATACCACCCAGCGGGATGGGATTACCGGTTTGTCGCTCCCAGTATTCGCCCAGATCAACCAATTTATGTAATCCTTTTTGCTGATAAGTAAAGCGGTTTTCATGAATGATCACACCGGCATCCACGTCTCCGTTCAGTACCGCATCTTCAATGGCGGAGAAAAGCATGAATTTCTTTTTAGTAGCTTGAGGATATGCCAGTGAGAATAACATATGTGCCGTTGTATGCTCCCCCGGAATGGCAATGGTCATGTTACTCACGGCTGCATCGTTCGCATGAGCCTGTTTTGTAATTAGCAAAGGTCCTACCCCTTTGCCCAGGGCGCCACCGGCATTTAATACAATATATTTCTCAAGCAACAACGGTAATACACCATAACTGATCTTTGTAATATCCAGCCGGCCTTGTATCGCCCATTCGTTGAGGGTTTGCACATCTTCCAGCACAGGTTGAACAGTAATTCCCCCGGTATCAATCTTTTTATTTACCAGTGCATCGAAGATAAATGTATCGTTTGGGCAGGGGGAGAAGCCGAGCGTAAGTTTCATTATAATTCTATTGCATGATTTGAGTAATGTTAATCCATTTCAGGTTACAAGTTTCAAGTTGACATGTTCATGTTAACTAGTTAACAAGTTAACTTGTCAACTTATTAAATCACCACTTACCATCTCAATCAATTTCTCATTGAGCAAATGAATAGCTTCCTTCATTTTCCATTTTGATTTATCGCGTTCGCCCACCATATTGGAAACAGCACGCAATTGTATATAAGGAATTTTTTCTATCAGTGCTATATAATGAAAAGCTGCGCCTTCCATCGATTCAACAACCGGCTGATATTTTTGTTGCAATTGTTGTATGCGCGTGGGACGGGTGGTGATCTCATTGATGGTAACTGCTTTTACCAGGGGCAGGTTGTATTGTTGCAGCAATTCTACCTCATGATTTACCAGGCTTTTACCGGTATAAGGATCGGAAATTTGGGGCAGGCCCATATCGAACACATCTTTAAATTCATTATTTTCTTCCACGCCCAGATCGCCGGTCACTTCTTCATGCACCAGCACCAGGCTGCCCGGCGGATAGTTACCGGAATAACTGCCTGATACGCCAGCCTGAATTAGTAAACCGGGCCGGTGTTTTTCAATGGTTTTGGTAAGCCAGTAAGCAGTGCTCATACTGCCAATACCGGTGATCAGCACATCAAACCTGTTCTTGCCAATCAAACAATCCCGGTCGGCCAAATAATTAATCGTGGGCTGTATTTCGAAGTTGGTAGCGGCTATCAGCAAAATATCCATGCTGCAAAACTAAGGGCTTCCCGGAGAAACACAAATTACCCCAACGAGCCGAGGCCGGTTACCAGTTTCCAATTACCACATGCCCGTCTCACGTTGTACGTTTCACGTTTTACAAACCATAAACCTTAGAAATGTTACCTTTGCGGCAAATTTTCACGACAACAATGGTGTATCTGACTCGTGTTGAACACTTTAATGCGGCCCATAAACTGTACAACCCCAACTGGAGCAAGGAGCAGAATGAACTGGTTTTTGGCAAATGCGCCAATGAAAACTGGCATGGCCACAATTACGAATTATATGTTACCGTAAAGGGCCGCCCCAGCAAGGATACCGGATTTGTTTTTGATGTAAAGGAGTTGAGCCAGATTATTAATCAATATGTTATTGAACAAATAGATCATAAGAACCTGAATGTGGATGTGCCTTTTATGAAGGATCAGCTTTGTTCAACAGAAAACCTGGCCATTGCCATCTGGCAACAGATACAGCCCCATTTACCGGCCGGCGTGCAATTGCATGGCATTAAGTTGTATGAAACACCCCGCATTTTTGTGGAGTATTTTGGGGATTAAGCGACAACCGATTACTAATTAAAAGCGTTATTACCTTGTATTTTGAATAACATGAGCAAAAAAGTAGCTGTTTACCGAAAGGAACATTTTAATGCGGCTCACCGCTTATATAATCCTGCCTGGGATATGGCTAAGAACGATGCCGTGTTTGGCAAATGCAACAATCCCAGCTTTCATGGCCATAACTATGAGATTGTAGTTAAAGTAACCGGCGAGCCCAATCGGGAAACCGGTTATGTGATGGACATGAAAATATTAAGCGAACTGATCAGGGATCATGTACTGGAAAAGTTTGATCACAAGAACCTCAACCTGGATACAGTGTATTTTAAAACCCTGAATCCTACGGCTGAAAATATTTGCGTGGTGATCTATGATCTGTTACGCGCACAAATTGATCCGCAGCTCGATCTGCAGGTACGTTTGTATGAAACAGAAAGAAATTTTGTGGAGTATCCGGCGTGATGGTGAATGGTGAGTTGTGAATGGTGAATAGTTCCTGAATATTCAACGTTCCGATTGTCAGCAAGCAGACCAAACATTCAGGCTTTAAGCATAAAAAATCTAAAATAACGGAAATGGCCTACAAAAAAATTGAAGACTATGACGATAAAATCATGCCTGAGCTTACACACCATTACCGTGAAACACTGACATTATTGGGCGAAGATCCTGAACGCGAAGGGTTGTTAAAAACGCCGGAACGGGTGGCCAAAGCCATGCAATTCATGATGCAGGGATACGATATGGATGCAAGGGCTATTTTAAATTCGGCTAAGTTCAAGGAGAATGTAAGCGAAATGATCCTGGTAAAAGATATCGAGCTGTATAGCTTGTGCGAACACCATATATTGCCTTTCTTCGGAAAAGCGCATATTGCCTATATTCCTAATGGCTATATTACGGGTCTTAGTAAAATTGCCCGAGTGGTTGATGTTTATGCCCGGCGATTGCAGGTGCAGGAACGCCTCACCACTCAAATACTGGATGCCCTTAAAGATACATTGCAACCCCTTGGCGTAGCAGTGGTTATTGAGGCATCGCACCTGTGTATGATGATGCGTGGTGTGCAAAAACAAAATTCCGTGACCACTACGTCGGCTTTCTGGGGTGAATTTGAAAAAAATGAAACCCGTAGCGAGTTTACCAAGTTAATTTCCAGCAGACTACATTAATAAAATTAAACAAGGAATTGGAAATAAGATGAATGAAGCAAGAGTTAGGAAATAAGAAGTTGAAAATGCCATAATGTAAATTTTCCAAACTTCCTACCTCCTACATCCTACTTCTTTTTTGGATAGTTAACCACTTTGTGGCATTTTTGTTTCTTTAAACCCCTTTTTACATTATGACACATGCTTTTGTGTTCCCGGGACAGGGCTCTCAATTTCCGGGGATGGGAAAAGACCATTATGAAAACAGCGCTTTTGCGAAAAGATTATTTGAACAGGCGAATGAGATCGTGGGGTTTCGTATTTCCGATATCATGTTTAATGGTAGTGAAGACGATCTGAAACAAACCAGGGTAACACAACCCGCCATTTTTCTTCATTCCGTTATTGCCTTTAAAAGTATTGATAATGCACGCCCCGAAATGGTTGCCGGTCACTCATTAGGTGAGTTTTCGGCATTGGTGGCTA
>DASUVL010000024.1:0-8289 GCA_036379015.1 Niastella sp. | reverse complement strand
TATCAACAGCATCAGGTATAAAGATTTTATCACATTATCCTTCCAGTTCGACTGGATATATAAAACTCATTTGTATAATCAGACCAAAGAATGGATGTACCGGGATGGCATTCATGGAGATTTTGGCGATAAAGTTACAGTGAACGGCCAAACAGCAGCATTTTCCAACTATTACATCAGCGCTTATTCTGATATGTGGGGAAGCATCAATGGTGCGCGTAATGCTACAAAAGATTATTTCTACGAAGACGCTTCTTTTGTAAGGTTACGTAATGTATCCGTTGCAGTAGATGCCGCCAGATTTTTCCATATCAAATACTTCCAAAAACTGCAGTTGGTATTATCCGGAAGAAATCTATGGACCGGCACCAAATACACCGGCTTTGATCCCGAAACCAATACGGGCACCAGTAACTCGGCCTACGAAAGAGGTATTGACCATAACTCAATGCCCAATATCAAAACCTACCAGGTTGGATTGAACCTTGGATTTTAATCTAAAACTATTACTACAATGAGAACAAAGATATCTTACATACTGTGCGTGCTGCTGATTGTACAAACAGGTTGCAGAAAAGAAGAACTGAATGTGCAGAATCCGAATTCACCCTCACCGGAAAATGCCAAAACAGAATCCGGGATCTTGTCATTATCACTCGGAGCAGTATATCAAACGGGTTTTAATGGTATCACAGATACAAAATATTCAGGCTCTTTCCTCGGAAGCAGTTTCTGGTTCCTGGCGCCCGCTTACCACGACCTGATGGCCGATGTTGTATCTGCTGAAGCCGCCAACAATAACATTAACCAGGTAAGCGTACCTGATTATGTAATAATGGATGATGGCACCAAAATTTCCAACACAGCGCCTGCCAAACAGGTGGTAAGGCTCAATAACTCGCGTACCAGGGCGGGCAGCAATATGTTCTATTATGAATGGACATGGATGTATTTTTTAAATAATGCCTGCAACCTGGTGCTTGAAACGGTGGATAATGTCACTTTTACCGGAGATGCCACCACCAAGAAAAATGCGTTAAAGGCATGGGCCTATTTCTGGAAGGGATATGCGTATTCGCGAATTGGCTCTATTTATTATGCAGGTCTTATCAAAAACGAATCTGCCAAAATAAATGGCCTTTACAAAACAAGCGCTGAAATAATTGCAGAAGCCGATGCCAATTACAACAAAGCCATTGAGGCATTAAACGGCATTACCACGCTGGCTGATTACAACAATATGGTAAAAGCACTGATCCCAACGCAATGCCAAACGGGCAAAGGCGGCATTCTTACCCCCACCATGTGGATACATACGATCAACACGATGAAGGCACGCAATATACTGGTGAACAAAAGGGTGAAAGACATGACCGCCACCGACTGGAACAATATCCTTACCCTGGTAAATAACGGCGTTACCAGCAGTGACCTGGTGTTTACCGGCCGTTCGGCTTCTGCAGGCAGCTTTCTCAGCGCTACCACCGGCAGTGTAGCAGCCATGACCGTAGGCGACCCTACCAGCACCACCTATAAGATCACCGAACGCCTGATACAGGAATATAAAACAGGAGATAAAAGGCTGGACAGTAATTTCAGCAAGGTACCAGCTTATCTGAACCAGAAAGGCGGATTCACTTTCAGCACGCGATACAGGTTGTTAGACAATAGTAGCGCCAAGAGTGGCGTACAGGTATTAGCCAGCAGAACAGTAGGCGCTTATGAATTATATGTTGCCTCAACGTATGAAGAAAACGAGTTGATGAAGGCAGAAGCCAATATAAAACTCAATAATATCACCTCCGGCCTGGCCAGCGTGGATGCTGTACGCACCTACCAGGGCTCGGGACTTTCGGCAGTATCGGGTACCATTACCGATCCGGCACAGGCATACGAAGAGTTGCGCAGAGAAAGAAGGACCGCATTACTATTCCGGAATGTTTCTTTGTATGACTCCCGCCGGTGGGGATACCTTGATGATATTGGCGGAGGCGGCACCGGCAGAACCAACGCAGTAGTGGTAAGCAGTACCGGTGTGGTGAACACGAAAGCAACCATCAATTATAATTTCCTGGATTATTGGGATGTACCTGATGATGAACTGGCATTAAATCCAGCTGCCGATGGCAGTGCACCTGTGCAGAATCCTAAATAAGGTCGTTTTCATAAGTTAGCATTTTTCTCATGCATATGGGGAGGTTGTTTTTACAATTTCTCCAGTATAGCCCCGCCTTTGCGGGGCTATACTTTTGTTAACATGAAGCGTGATAACTAAACCCTGGGTTCTACCCTTATTTGGCACGTCTTGCGGCATCTTGTTACCTATCCCGTGAAACAACCGCTCATTGCTTTTTATTTCCTGCTCAAAATCAAACACTGTATATTCATTTGTTATTGATCATCCAAAATATTTTTATCAACCTTATATGTCACCTGTAAACAGAAGAAATTTTCTAAAAACGACTGGTCTGGCTACCTTACCGGCGCTTGTTGCAAATCCTGTTTTGGCAATGGGTACCGGTTACAAACAGTCGCCACCCGCTATACCTCTCATTAAATTCTATGGAGACGGAGAAATGTTTGAACCAATAGATTATCTGAACATATTGCAGCAGGCAAATACAACTACAGGTATTGTAAAAGACGCCTACGGTGCGGGTGGATCGGTTGAAGCATTGGAAAAAAAGTTTGCCGAAATAACCGGAAAGGAAAAAGCGGTGTATATGCCCAGTGGCACTATGGCCAACCAACTGGCCATTGCTGTATTGAGTGGTGAAAATTCTAAAGTGTTTGTGCAGGATACCAGCCATGTTTACAGGGATGAGGCGGATGCCGCGCAGTCTGTTTTTCAAAAAAGACTGATGCCGCTGGCAAAAGATGAGCCGTTCTTTACAGCGCAACAACTGCAGAGCGCTGTTGAAGCATTACCTTCCGAAGAAGTGTTTAAAACAGGAGTTGGTGCTGTATCAATAGAAAATCCGGTGCGCAGAAGCAATGGACGAATGGTGCCTGTTGAAGAACTCCGCAAGATCAGTACTTACTGCCGTACCAATAATATAAAGCTGCACCTCGATGGAGCAAGAATTTATATGGCATCTGCCTGGTCGGGCGTTTCTATAAAAGAATATGCATCGTTGTGTGATACCATTTATATTTCTTTATATAAATACTTTGGTGCTGCAGGTGGTGCTATGCTTTGTGGCGATAAAGCAGTTATTGATAAAATGCCTCACCTGATAAAAGTTCATGGAGGTACTATGTATGGCAACTGGGCAAATGCAGCTATGGCCCTTTACCGGCTCGAGGGTTTTGAAACGCGATTAAAAAACACCCTGCAAAAGGCACATGAGCTATTTGATGCGTTAAATAAAATGACCGGTATTACAATCAAAGCCCTGCCGGGAGGTACCAACATGTACAGCTTTGCACTCTCCACCAGTATAAATGGCAAAAAATTAAGAGATACATTAAATAAAACCTATAATATCCGCATAGGTGGGTTTAACGATAAAAACGAGGGACTCTTAACAGTAAATGAAACCCTGCTTTATAAGGACAACAACTATATCATCAATGCTTTTAAGAAAAGTACGGAATGAGTTGGCTGAACGTTCATACTGCTGTAATCGTTACAACTAAAGCTTAACCTGCTCCACCAACACATCCCAATGCGCCAGCAACAATTCAAACCGGTGCTGCTCATCTTTACTCAATTTGTCTAAATCCGGGTAAAGCTGTTTCTTATAGGGCGTTGTCAGGTTGGGATCAAAAGCAGCCTGCAGGTTCTTGAACCGGATCACAACTTTAAAATCCCAGCGTGTATCCTCTCCTCCATGCAGAGCCGGCTTTTCCGCAACAACAGAAATAATATCACCCTTTTCCTGGGCCTTCTTCAACAAGGGATAATGATTTTGCTTCCAAAGAGTAATAAACTCTTCGGCATATCCCCACTTCACTTTGTAGTAATTCTCAATCGTCACCTGGCTTGCCTCTACTTGCGCTGCAAGGTTATTCCATGCACCGGCAACGAATAATCCACTGATAAGAATGATAATGATCCTTTTCATATTAATAGTTTGATGAGAGTTGTCGCTCAAAAATAAAAAAAACCGTCCAATTTGGGTAAGACGGCTCTTTGTATTACGAATACTATTGAAATGGGTTGGTAACAACGAAATTACGTAATAAAATTTAGCCTATCAAATGAATAGACTTTAATATTAAGTATTAAAGCAGGATGTTTTTTGCCTGTCTCAGAATTTCTATTTGGATATAAATAAAATCAGATGTTATTTTATCTACTCTTTTAATAGACTTAGCGACAGCGTTACTCGCAGGCCTGTCGCAATTATTCTGACATAAATAGTTCATTCAAAGAACTTCCCAACGCTTTATTGTTGATGGTATACTACATATATCCTGCCACTAACTTTTATTGCTAACGGTCCGTTCAATTAAGCCCTATTGCTTCTGCCATAGCCGAAATTCATTTCCATCAGCTAACAACGGCGTGACCTACAACCGTTAGCTGGCTTACAGACTGACATTACCTACGGCCAGGTCTTGTCCTTTTATATGCCATAAAAAACTAACTAATGAGAAGAATTGTATTCACATTTGCCGCATCGTTATAATCGCATTTTTACCATGGTACAGTTTAGCTCAAAACGCTATCCCTACCATCAATTCCGTTCTCCACGGAAAAGTTACAGATGCTAAAAAAAATATTCCTTTAGAAGGTGCCAGTGTGAGTATCAAAAATACAACGCATACTGTATTTACTAACAGTGACGGAAGCTTTACTTTTAGAACCGGTCAAATACTCCCTTATGTTCTTGTTATAACACATGTAGGCTATAAACCTCAAACCATCACTGTTAGAACGGAGGATATAGAAATAAAACTGGAAGAACTGGCCACTCAACTGGAAGATGTAGTAGTAACCGGGGTTGCCGAAGGAACGAGCCGCAAAAAACTATCTTTTGCACTAACAAAAGTGGGCAATGAGCAACTCAATACAGTTCCAGCTTCAGGTGTTACTGCCGATTATACAATGGCCACCGTAACGGGTGGTTATTATAATCAGCTTGTGTCAAATTTGGTACAACGCAATACAGATGGGTCCGGATACCTGGCTCCGGATATTAAAGTTGCCTGGCTGGCAGACAAAACAGGTAATACGCCAAAGTTTTATCCAGCTATAGGTGTTTTATCTCCCATCAGTTCAAACGATAAGCGTTTTGCTCAATATTTCGGTTATTCACCAAGCTTTGGTATTATGCTCGAGTCGCGCGGAAGAGGTTTGTTCACCAATATTTCAAAAACAAAATGAGTTTACACATGAATAACCGCATTATAAGTATATCAAAAAAAACGTTCCTTTTTCTAAACTTGCTGGCGCTTGTTGGGGAGCCGGCTTTTGCCAATGACCATAAAGAACTCATAAACATTAAAGGAGAAACGGCTGGCAGCTATGAATCACGCAAAATTTACCTGCAACGCTATTACAATAAGATGTTTTTCGTAATCGATTCTTCTATCGTTTCAGGAGGGAAATTCTCTTTCTCAACAAAGTTAGAAATTCCGGAGCTTTATAGTGTCACCTTTGATACTATACTGATTACTCCGTTGTATGTTTTTATTGAAAGTAAAAATGGATTACATATTCACTTTGATACAGCCAATTGAACAGCCTCTTATAAAAGCGATAGCTTTATTGAACCAGGTAACGCAACTGCATAATATTGCTGGTTATTTCCTTACTGCCCAGTAGTGCCAGTTGCAGATCGGCAACTCCTTTTTGTATTAGCCACTGAGGCAGGTTGTGAACGTTGGATGGTTGGCGCTTCAGGCATCAGGCAATTTATAAGTAAAATCGAAGGAACACCGCTGTTACAACAATCAATTGAAAAATAGTATATTGTAGCGTAGCTGTATGCCTCAACATATCTAAAATAACTATCAACCAACATGATTACAAAGACCATAACTTTTTTATTGGCGACCCTTTTCACTATTACTTCTTTTGCACAAACTTTTGAAGGAAAAATAGTTTACAAAAACACTTACAAAAGCAAAATGCCCAATGTGACAGACGAACAATTCACCCAAATGATGGGCTCAACACTAGAATATTTTATAAAAAATGGCGATTATAAATCAGTGACAAATGGCTCATTTCTTCTGTGGCAACTTTATATAAACAAAGACAACAAGCTTTATAACAAAATGGCAAACGCTGAGGCTTTGCTTTGGAACGATGGCGCCGCAAACTCCGACGAAGTTTTAAAAGCGGAAGTGAATAAAGGTGTGACAGATATTTTAGGGTATAAATGTGACGAACTTATTTTGACCTGTAAAAGTGGGACACAGAAATATTATTTCAATACAAATCTTTCTGTTGATACAAAACTATTTGTTAATCACAAGTTCGGCAATTGGTATGATTATCTTTCAAAATCCAATTCATTGCCGTTAAAATCAATAGTTGACAATGCCCAATTTACTTTGGAAAGCGTTGCAACAGAAGTTAAGGTGATGAAATTTGAAAAAACATTTTTTGAGTTACCAGCAAACGCTACAACAACGAAAAGTCCTTATTGACAAAAAACTACAACCACAGGTGATTAGCAATAAGGCACCTCAATGAATTAACCACATGATGAAACTTGCATACCTTTTTCCTATTCTAATTATGGTAGCAACCGGCTGTTCCAGCCAGGAAACCACCTCTAAAAAAGTGTTTGAAAACCTGGCTTTGGTCAATAAGATTGAATTTTTCAATCCCAAATTTGATCAACCTAAATTTAGCTGTGGCTTCCTGTTACAATATGGCAAGGATACCTTTGCTATTACCGCAAAACATTTATTAAAGATCATTAAGCCAGACGGCATGACCAATCTATCTTTTGAAAACAATATCAAAAGCTGGTCTTTATACTCCCTGAATAATACTTCAGAAATTGTTACCTGTGATAAATTATTAAATGAAAACAAATCAGAATTATTAGAATCCAAATCGACGTATGAAAATGATTGGCTTATTTTTTCTATAAAACAAAACCTTTCAAAAGTTAAACCGTTAAAAATAAGAACCTCGCCCATAATACCAGATGAAAAGCTGTTTGTAGTAGGCTGGACCAGACACATGGAAAATGGACCACAGCGGGTTTATGAATTTGCGTATTATAAAACTATTGGTAATCGCATATTATTAAGGGATGTCATTGTACCTGAAAAACTAGGCCGCCTAAGCGGCTCTCCAGTATTAGATGAGGCAGGGTTTGTTGTTGGGATAGTATCTAACGGAACAACGGACCCGGATTCTAACAAAAAATATTTTTCTCCTTGCGTAATGACAAACGTTGTGTCGTTCTTAGAGAATATTAAATCAATCAAATAAGTTACTCCCATCAGGTTCATGATGAGGTTATTACAGATAAATAAGTAGAATCACTTGCAGGTTTTCATTTACTCCTCTATCTTGTATGCAAATCATTTTTTAAACCCCAATCACTATTTTTCCGGCTCTGCCTCATCAATGGCAGCATCCTTTCCGGCTTATTCTACATAAATTCTTATGAAAAAACACTTTTCCGTACCGTTAGCATGGCATTTTGCATGCGTTCAGTCCTTTTTCCTTTGCTTATGCCTCTTACAAACAGCCGAAGCCCAGAACCTGGTTTTTGCCAAAGGTTTTACCAATTCGGCGTCCCTGGGTAGCAGTACAAACAGAGGCATTGTACTTGATGGAGCCGGCAACAGGTATATTACCGGCTATTTTAATGGTGCAGTTGATTTTGATCCGGGGGCAGGTACGCAAAACCTAACCTCGGCTGGCAGTAATGATATTTTCCTGGCGAAATACGATGCCTCCGGTAATTATGTATGGGCAAAGGGTATGGGTGGAATAGGCTTTGAAATGGGTTATTCCCTGGCGGTTGATGCTTCGGGCAATAGCTATATCACAGGTCAATTTACTGGTACAGTCGATTTTGATCCGGGGTCAGGTACGCAAAATTTGACCACGACTGGCAATGCCGACATTTTCCTGGCGAAATACGATGCTTCGGGTAATTATATGTGGGCGCAGCAAATAGGGGCAACGAACAATGATATAGGTTATGCCCTGGCCGTTGATGCTTCAGGTAACAGCTATATTACCGGCTATTTTAATGGTACAGTCGATTTTGATCCGGGTGCCGGTACGCAGGATCTTATTTCTACTGGCAATGCCGACATTTTCCTGGCGAAATATGATGCTTCGGGCAATTATGTATGGGCAAAAAG
>DASUVL010000023.1:0-8062 GCA_036379015.1 Niastella sp. | reverse complement strand
CCCGAATCAGTAAAATCTATTGTTTACTACCAGCTGCTACAGAATACCCATAAACGCGTAAGCTTTGTAATAGGTTGGCTAAAGCGGCATATGAAAGGGGAGGAATGATGCAGAATGTGATAATATGCTAATTTGATAATGTGCTAATGGAATACAACTGGCCGGTTTTTATATATCGGTATTTTCACGTTTCACGTCTGCTGTTTCACGTTTGCCGTTTCACGACTATAGTTACTACAATAAAAGAGCCCCACTTCAAGGAAATGGGGCTCTTTATATATCGTTAAAAGCTGACTTCAGACTTCTGACATCCGACTTCTTTCTTAAGCAACTGCTTTACCTACCAATGCGGCAGCTTCACTTAACAGGATGGCCGATTGTACTTTCAGGCCGCTATCCTCGATCAGTTTTTTAGCTTCTTCAGCATTTGTACCCTGCAAACGTACGATGATGGGAACAGTAATGTTGCCAATAGATTTATAGGCATCAATAACACCCTGAGCAACCCGGTCGCAACGTACGATACCACCAAAGATATTGATGAGGATCGCTTTTACTTTAGGGTCTTTTAAAATGATGCGGAAACCAGCTTCTACAGTGGTTGCATTGGCAGTACCGCCTACGTCCAGGAAGTTAGCAGGTTCACCACCGCTGAGTTTGATCATATCCATGGTAGCCATGGCCAAACCAGCGCCATTTACCATACAACCTACGTTACCATCGAGTTTTACAAAGTTCAGGTTGTATTTGCCGGCTTCTACTTCAGTAGGATCTTCTTCATTAATATCACGTAATGCTTCCAGCTCGGGATGACGCATCAATGCATTGTCATCGAGGTTCATTTTACAGTCAACGGCAATGATCTTTTCGTCAGCTGTTTTAAATAAGGGGTTGATTTCCAACATAGCGCAATCCAACCCTACGTATGCATTGTATAAATTGATAACGAATTTCACGCAGTTCTTAAATGCTTCGCCTTTCAAACCCAGGTTAAAAGCAATTTTGCGGGCCTGAAAACCTTGCAAACCACCACCAGGGTGTACCCATTCTTTGAAGATCTTGTCGGGCGTGTTGTGGGCTACTTCTTCAATGTCCATTCCGCCTTCAGTGCTGTACATGATCACATTTTGTCCTTTTGTACGATCGAGCAGAATAGATAAGTAAAACTCTTTTACCGGGTTGGGACCAGGATAATATACGTCCTGGGCTACCAGAACTTTGTGTACCACTTTACCTGCCTCACCGGTTTGAATGGTAATCAGGGTGCCACCCAGTATATTAGAAGCGATTGTTTTAATTTCTTCGGCACTTTTACCAACTGCCACACCGCGTTGCTCGGTACCTTTTACCTTGCCCTTACCGCGACCACCCGCATGTATTTGAGCCTTTACAACCGCGAAGTTGTTGCCATATTGAACCTTTAAATTCTTATATGCTTCTTCGGCCGCGTCGGCTCTGTCAACCGGTATTCCTTCCTGCACCGGTACATTGTATTTTTTCAGTAATTCTTTTGCCTGGTATTCGTGAAGATTCATGCCGTAAAAAATTTTGGCGAAAATAGTGAAAAAAGCTTGTAAGTGGTAACCGGGTCCCGGCTTATCCGGGAGTAACTGGCAACTTCCTTATATTTGCACGCATTTTCAACCAGCAATCAAGCCATCAATATTTATTAATCATTTATGCCCGGAATAATCCAGCAATTACAAGAAACTACTTCCTTTATAAAAAGTATGTATTCCCATACGCCCGAAGTGGGAATTGTTTTGGGAAGCGGATTGGGTAATTTTTCGCAGGAAATTAACGTAGAGAAAGAAATTGCGTATGAGGCTATTCCTAATTTCCCGGTGTCTACTGTAGAGGGTCACCATGGCAAGCTGATCTTTGGCGAATTAAGCGGTAAAAAAATTGTGGTAATGGCCGGGCGGTTTCATTTTTATGAAGGATATACACCCGAACAGGTGGTATTTCCTATACGGGTAATGAAACAACTGGGCATCCGGCATTTGCTGTTATCCAACGCGGCTGGCGGAGTAAACCCCGCATTTAAGGTGGGCGACCTGATGATCATAAACGATCATATCAGCTTTAGCACTATAAACCCGCTGATAGGTAAGAATTACCAGGAACTGGGACCACGTTTTCCTGATATGAGTGAGCCGTATTCAAAAGAGCTTATAAAAAAGGCCCGCAACATTGCGGCCGCTGCACAAATAAAAGTGCAGGAAGGCGTTTATTTTGGCGTTACTGGTCCAACATTTGAAACAAGGGCCGAATATAAACTGATCCATCGGCTCGGTGGCGATGCCGTTGGAATGAGCACCGTGCAGGAAGTGATCATTGCTACGCATATGAGCTTGCCTGTATTTGCCGTTAGCGTTATTACCGATATTGGTATACGGGAAGAAGATAATATAATAACACATGAAGAGGTTTTGCAGGCCGCCAAAGAAGCCGAACCCAAGTTCACTACTATATTTAAGCAACTCGTAGCTGAACTGTAATACCTACAATTAACTTTCCTATAACCGGTAACGGTTTAATAATTATTAATTTGTCGCCTTGTATACTAATCGTACATATTTGTTAAGGACCTGTTACATACTTTTTGGAACCATTTTATTTCTGGTCTGCTTTGCGAATAAGGCAAAGGCCCAGAGTGACCTGTTTCGCAAGGCACAGGGCAAGTTGAGTGGAGTGAGCGCGGGGTCGGGCGGCGGTGATTCCCTGGCACACCGTACAGGTCTGGAAGATTCGATCACTATCCGCTTTCGTTACCTCGATACAAGCAGGTTGCAGGATTTTGATTCCGTATTGTACGATTTTACAAAACGTATACCAGCACCCTGGTACCATGTTACTCTGGGTAATTTTGGCAATGCTTCCCGCAGTTTATTATTTACGCCGGAAATGAAAGCAGGGTGGGATCATGGTTTTCATGCGTACGATATTTATAATTTAACGGTGCAGGATGCCCGTTTTTATAATACCACACGACCATACGCCGAATTGAATTATGTGCTGGGCTCCCGGTCAGAGCAAATGATCCGCCTGATGCATACCCAGAATTTAAAACCCAACTGGAATATGTCTTTTGAATACCGGTTGATCAATTCACCCGGTTTTTTTCAAAACCAAAATACCAATCATAATAATTACCGCTTTACTTCCTGGTACCAGTCGAAAAACAAGCGATACCAGAATTTCATAGTGATTGTTGGCAACAAACTGACTTCCGGAGAAAACGGCGGTATACAGGATAACGCCTATTTAGATAGCGCCGGCGGCGCCTATGATGAGCGTTCGAATATACCTACGAAGCTGGGGCCCGACCAACCTGGTAGCCGCAACTTATTCAGCGCTAATATTGCTACCGGCACGTACTATACCAATGCTTCGTATTTAATGCGGCAACAATACGACCTGGGACAAAAAGATTCTATGGTTGTAAACGATACAACGGTTATTCCTTTGTTTTATCCGCGTTTGCGACTTGAACATACGATTGGCTTAAGCACATATCATTACCGGTTTCGGGATACATGGGCAGACAGCTCGTATTATGATAGCTTATACTCAATTTCATTGAGAAAGAGCAGGGATACTTTTTTTAACAGGGACCACTGGAAAGAACTGGTGAATGATTTTTCGATCTATACTTTCCCCGATGCCAAGAATGCGCAGCAATTCCTGAAGCTGGGTGCATCTTTGCAATCCTTGCAGGGACAATTTATTGATTCTGTCTATGTGAAAGATAGTAGCTTCACCAAAAACTATTATAACTTTTTTGTACACGGCGAATACCGTAACCGTACCCGTAATAGAAAATGGGATATAGAAGCTCAGGGTAATTTTTATGTAACCGGGGCTAATGCCGGTGATTATAATGTTTACATCAGCCTTCAACGGTTGATCAGCCGGCAGATCGGTTATTTACAACTCGGATTTCAAAATACTAACCGGACGCCTTCTTTTGTGTTCAATTCGGTCAGCAGTTTTTACCTCGATACAGTTGCCAGTCCTATTGATTTTAAAAAAGAAAATACCACTATACTTTTTGGTGCATTTGAGCAACCCAAATTGAAGCTGAAATTATCAGCGCGCTATCACCTGATTACTAATTATGCCTATTATAAAAATTATTTTCAGGTAGATCAGGCAAGTACATTGTTCAATGTACTACAGGTATCGGCAGAAAAGATCTTCCGCATCGGCCGCAACTGGAACTGGAAAACCTGGGTGGTATTACAGCAACGTGTAGGTGATGGGCCTGTAAATGTACCATTGCTTAGCACCCGCAACCAGGTTGGGTATGATGGCAATCTGGGCTTTAAAAACCTGCGTATTAGTTTTGGCGCCGAAGCACGTTATTTTACTGCCTATAAAGCACCCCAATATTCTCCTTTGATAGGGCAATACTTTTTCCAGGATGAAACCAATGTTAAGTTGCAAATGCCTGACATAAGTGGGTATCTGCATTTCCGTATTAAAAGCTTCAGCGCTTATGTTCGGGCCGAAAACCTGAATACCCTCAAATTTCCGCAGGGCGGATTCACCAAGAATAATATTCCAACGGCTAATTATCCTTACCCCGGTTTACAGATACGGTTTGGGGTCTTCTGGAGTTTTGTGAACTAGGGGTCAGCTGGCAGGCTCTACCTGGATGGATGTTTTCTTTTTCTGAAAGATCTTGCGGTAACGTTTTAATATGACGTTTATCCAAAAGCCGATCAATACACCGGGTAATATCCATAACAGCCAGGTCAATGAACCTATTTGCACATTTACTACTATAAATGCGGTAACGGTTGCTGCAAAGGCGCCACCCATGCGGCCGCCGTGCGTGAAAAACCAATGCTGTTTATCGGCTGGTCGTTTGTAAAAGTTACGTATGTCCTTAAAGCCGCTTATGAAGCAAAAAGCGCCAAAGGTAAGCGGCACGCTTCCCCACATACCCCGTTGCGTAAACCAGAAGTAGCTAAACACAGCCAGGCCAAGTCCCGATACCATCCCGATGATGCTGATGGCCCAGTCTAAAACAGCAGGTTGTTGTTGCAAATGCAGTTTTTTAAGATATAAAGCGCGGTATCCTGAGCAGGTGAGGTAATAGCTAAAAAAGCCTACCATGAACAGGAAAGGAATGTTTTTAGCAATGGATATGAAGGTGGCTGTAACAAATACACCGGTCATACCGAAAAAGAAAATTTTGCCGGTGAGGCGGTGTTTCCGCGCACCTTTTTTGTTCAGCATGGACAGCAACCCACAGGCTAAAGAAACAAAACCACTGATGATGTGCAGAATGAGCGTAATTTTTAACAGGCTGTTCATTTTGTTGCGTTTTAATGTAACCGACAAAGCGTTTGTTTGTCTATTGCAAAAATGCCTGTATTTCAGTGCGTTTTCCAAATGCAAGGGGTGAATGGGAGGCGCTTGGGACAGATTGCATTACTCCAGGCCCGCTCCCGATCCCGACGCGTGTCGGGAGGAGGGCTGCTTTTAGTGTTTCAATAGCAGGGTCAATTCCGAAAGCCGGCTATTGAGGTTGCGCGAAACGGGGATCACCTCTGCTACATCTTTCAAATGCAGCTTGTAACCCTGAGCGTTTCCGCTTACATGTTCTATCGCCGACAGGTTTACAATATGAGCGCGGTGACACCGGAAAAATTGCGGATAAGGGGATAATACCTCTTCCGCTTTCCGCAGCGTGTTTCGTAATAGATGCGAAACGGGTTTATTGTCCTTTATAAAATGTATCTGTACGTAATTGTCTGCTGAAGTAATATACCGGATGTCGCCAGGCGCCATCGTACATTGCTCTTTACCATTTTCGCTCACAAAAACAATGGCTGCCGGTAAATCCGTTGTTGCCTGGAGGGTCCTTTCGGGTTGGTTCAATTGCTCGTCGAGCCGGGTTGCGCCGGCCTGGTATTTTTTTAATAGGTGTTGTTGTTTCAATAAAACATTCAGCCAAAGCGGAAATATCCCAACCACGAATGTGAACCACAAAAAGGTCAATAGGTTTTGCCAGGATAATGAGGCGCCATAGAGCCAATGGGTCAACAGCAGGTTGCCTACTGTAATGGGGATAAGATGCCAGCACATATGCAGTAATTCTTTACCAACCGTCCATTTCTCTTCGCGGTAAACAGCTGGAAATAGCCGGGGAAGCAAAAAAGTATTTAACGAAGTGGAGATAAAAGTAACCAGCGCATATAAAACCGCATGAAAGATGCGGGTAGGGCCACTGAGCTCATCAAGCCCAAAGGGTTGTAGCAGTACTAATATCAGAAATACACAAAGGGCGGCATAAAAAGTATACCGGAACGATTGGCGCGAGGGCGTATCTAAAGGAAAAGGACGGCGTAATACCATATATCTTTAATATTGAATATTAAATGTCCAACGTTGAATATTGAAGTTCAAATCAAATTCAAAAATCCGAAATTATTATACATAGGCTTACTTCAACATTGGAAATTCAATATTTAATATTATTCTGCATTGCCTATTCCTTTTGTACATTTGAACAGTGAAAAAGGCCGTTGCCATATTCTTTATGTGTATTTATATGCTGTCATTTTCAGAACTGCACCAGTTTCTGCGGATGCCGGTATTGATACAACATTTTGTCGAGCACCGGCATCAGGACCCATCCATATCATTGCTGTCATTTTTAAGCCAGCACTACATTCATCAATACGTGAAAGACGAAGATTTTCAACATGATAAGGAATTGCCTTTTCGTCATACCGATTGTTGTGTAACCAATGCCATAGTATGCTGTGAATGCCCTGGCAACACCGTTATCGAATGCTCGGCTCGCACCACAGAAATAAAGAACGAGTTTATACTGCACAATGAAGATAATCACTCCTTACTGGCGGTAGCCGATATCTTTCAACCTCCCCGTTGCGCTTAATACTATTGCTTTTTAATTTTTTGAACCAGGTAGCGTGCTATGTAAGTAGCATCATCCTTTGTTATTCATATTGAACCCGATTCAGGCAGAGCGTATACTGCGGCGGTACATCCTGAGCGTAGCCCTGGCCGGCAGGTCGAAGGATCGTATACAGACATTTTCTGTATGCAATACCAATCATGGGCGCCCGTAGTGTGTATACACTTTGTAAAAAAGCATTTCATGATCCATTCAATCATTCGTTTTTCGATAAAGAACAAACTGGTAATCGGTTTATTTATCCTGGCACTCATAATATGGGGCGGTTATTCAGTAACGCGGTTACCCATTGATGCCGTGCCTGATATCACTGATAACCAGGTACAGGTGATCACTTCCTCACCGGCATTGGGAGCCCCTGATGTAGAGCGGTTGATCACTTTTCCTATTGAACAGGCAAACAGCAATATACCCGGCCTTAAAGAGATCAGGAGTTTTTCGCGTTTTGGCCTGTCTGTTGTGACCATTGTATTTAATGATAACATCGATGTGTACTGGGCCAGGCAACAGATCACAGAACGCCTGCAACAGGTGCAGGGGCAAATACCCCAGGAACTGGGTAAACCCGAACTGGGACCCGTTACAACAGGACTTGGCGAAATTTATCAGTACGTAGTAAGAGCGAAAAAAGGATATGAGCATAAGTACGACGCCATGGAATTGCGTACGGTCCAGGACTGGATCATACGCCGTCAGTTGTTGGGCACACCAGGTATAGCGGATGTGGCCAGTTTTGGCGGGTTGTTGAAACAATACGAAATAGCCGTGAATACGTCCAGGCTTAAATCGTATAACCTTACGATGAACGATGTATTTAATGCCCTGGAAAAAAACAATCAGAATACGGGCGGGGCTTATATCGAAAAAGGGCCAGCTGTATTATTCATCCGCAGCGAAGGATTAATCACCAATGAGCAGGATATAGGTAACATCGTAGTGAAAATGACCGACACCGGTATTCCGGTGCTGATGCGTGATGTGGCCGCAGTACGCATGGGTAGTGCTACCCGTTATGGGGCCATGACGTATAATGATAAAGGTGAAGTGGCTGGTGGGGTAGTAATGATGTTGAAAGGGGAAAATTCATCGGCTGTTATTAAACGGGTA